>DATFJJ010000030.1:0-19405 GCA_035269245.1 Wenzhouxiangellaceae bacterium
CGCGAATGCGGGGTTTTTCGTGTCTCGCGGAGGGGGAGGGATGGACTGCGCACCTTCGGCGCTTGCCCTCCGCTTCGCTTCGGGTTGCTCCGCATCGAACTCGCTTCGCTCGGTTCGAACCAGACCCCGTTTCGATCAGGCTTTTGTGTGCCCGGCAACTTTGTGCTGATCGGCACCTCGTTGCCGGCTGCGAGCGTTCGGTTCGAATCCGGAGCGCCCTCTCGGCCAGACACGAAAAACCCCGCATTCGCGGGGCCGTTCGTATCTGGCGGAGAGGGAGGGATTCGAACCCCCGGAAGGCTACAAACCTTCAACGGTTTTCAAGACCGCCGCATTCGACCGCTCTGCCACCTCTCCATTAACTTGTATTTCAATCTCGTCGCTGCAGCCGCCTCGCGGCGGGCGCCCTGATCAGGCCGCGAGAGGGCGGGATTACTGCGCGTCCTTCGGCCGCTGACCCTCCGGGCTCGCCGGTCGTCTTCGACGTCCGGTCTCGTGAACTCGCTGGCGCTCGGTTCGAACCCCCGGAAGGCTACAAACCTTCAACGGTTTTCAAGACCGCCGCATTGACTGCGCGGCTGCGCCGCTTGCCCAGCTGCGCTGGGTCGCTCCGCATCGAGCTCGCCTTCGGCTCGGTTCGACCGCTCTGCCACCTCTCCTGAATCGAATTTTAAAACTGGCGGAGAGGGAGGGATTCGAACCCTCGGTACGGTTCAACCCGTACACTCACTTTCCAGGCGAGCCCGTTCGACCACTCCGGCACCTCTCCGTAAAACTTTTTCCGCTTGCATGCCCCGGGTCAGGGAGCTTGTCCCGCTGGCGATCCTGCGGATCGCGAGAGGGAGGGATTACTGCGCGACCTTCGGTCGCTGGCCCTCCGGGCTCGCCGGTCGCCTTAGGCGTCCGGTCTCGTGAGCTCGGCTTGCGCTCGGTTGACTGCGCGCCTTGAGGCGCTTGCCCTCCGCGTCGCTGCGGGTTGTTCCGGCCGCTTTGCGGCCTTCACATCGATCTCGGCCGATGCCTCGGTTCGAACGCTGGGTACGGCGATTGTCATAACCAGCGCCGTACACTCACTTTCCAGGCGAGCCCGTTCGACCACTCCGGCACCTCTCTGATCAGCCGCATATTGTAGCGCTTTTTGCGCTCTTCATACAGTATCCGGGCTTACCCGGCTTTGACTTGTCAGATGCCAGGCGGGGTTGATAGCATCCCGGAATGTTTCAGCAAGCGGGTAGACGGTGATCCAGCTCAAGCGAATCTACGACAAGCCTTCCGAAGACGACGGTTGCCGGGTGCTGGTCGATAGGCTCTGGCCGCGCGGCGTCGCCAAGGCGGACGCCGCGCTGGACGAATGGTGCAAGGCGGTCGCGCCTTCGGACGAACTCCGCAACTGGTTCCACGAGGATGTTGAAGACCGCTGGCGGGATTTTCGCCGCAAGTACGCCGAACAACTGCGCGAGGAGAGCGACGAGCTCGATCGCCTTGCGCGACTGGCCGATGATCCCGGCCTGACGTTGCTTACCGCCACCAAGGACCGGGAACGCAACCATACGGTGGTGCTCAAGGATGTCCTGGAGGGTAAGGGCTAACCCCGGCGTTGGTTCAGGCCTGGGCCGGCTCGGTCCTCCAGCGATGCAGGCCGAAGCGCAGCGTCAGGAACAGCAGCAGCCCGATCGGCCCGGCCAGCAGCGTCAGCGCCAGGCAGGGCAGGACCAGCCAGTGCGAAATACCCTCGCGCCGGGCCGTGCGCACTTCCCAGCCGCCGATGAACAGGTCGAAGGCCAGATAGTGCAGCCAGCCGGCCATTGCCAGGCCGGGCACGGTGAACAGTTGCATCACTTCGGGCAGGCTGGCGAAGCCGCCCTCGCCGTCCGGCAGGTAAGCAACCATCATTGCGACGTAGATGAGGCCCAGGATGATCGGAATGCCGTAACCGGCTGCACGATCGGCGATCTTCGGTATCAGTGGTGCAAGCAGCAGAAGCCCCCAGCCCGCGAGCGCCAGCGGCTGGGCAAAGTGGAAAATCGTCTCCGGGGTCATCGGGTCTCTCCGTTCAAGCGCCATTCGCCAGCGTGCATTGTGCACGTTGCACGGGGCGGGGGCTGGTATCCCCCGCGCAAGCTTTACTCGGCTGAATCCGGGCCCCGGTAGCTCAGAATTCCCAGCTCAGCGTCGTCCTGACGTTCGTCCCGGGTTGGGCCAGGAGCGGCAGGACCGGATCGTCCGGAGGCCGGTTGATGACGCTGGCGTGGTTGAACCAGCGCTTGTCGGTCAGGTTGAAGACACCTGCCGAGAGACTGATCCCGGGTGTGATCTGCCAGCGACCGGTCAAGTCGAACACGCTGCTGCCGGGCGCGGAGAACAACGGGTCTCCCTGTTCGTCCTCGAGTCGGCGCTGGCTTCGAGTCGCGGTAGTGATGAAACGGATTTCCCATGCCGGGCTTGGCGCATAGCTGATGGCTGCAATCGCCTGCGGCGGACTGATACTCGCCAACGACCGGTCGGTATTGCGGTCCTCGCCCCTCGTCCATTCGGCGGCCAGTTCGAGATCGAAGCCCTTGCCCAGGGCTCGGCGCGCGCGCAGCTCGGCGCCTTCGATTTCGACCCGGTCGCGGTTGATCGACTGGAACAGCAGCACTTGCTCGACAGGATCGAAGCCGACCAGTGCACGGGTATCGATGAAATCCTTGAAGCGGTTTCGGAACACGGCCAGGTCCAGCATGGTGCTGCCGGTTCGATAGCGGATACCGGCCTCCAGCGTGTGCCCGCGCTCGGGCTCGAGGTCGGGGTTGGGAATGGCGCGGATGCCGAACTGCGGGATGTCCAGACCGATGTTGACGTCCTCGAACGGCGGCGAGCGGAAGCCGCGGGCGAACTGGAAGAAGACGTCCAGCTCGTCGATCACCGGCCATACCAGCCCGACACGGGGCGCCCAGGCGGTGGTGTCAAGGTCGACGATCTCGGCGTCCGGAAATGCTGCGGTGAACAGCGGGTCCGGCTTGCTGTCGAGCTTGTAGTATTCGAAGCGCGCGCCGGGGCTCAGCGTCGGGCCCCCGGCCCATAGCGGTATCTCGTCGAACAGGTAGATGCCGGCCTCGGTGACTTGGGTCCGCGGGAAATCGCGCAGGGGAAAGCGCTCGCCGAGCACCGTGGTGCTCAACTCGCCGGTCGTCAAGTTGGTCTGGGTCGCGAAGCGCTGCTGTTCGAGATCGCTTTGCACGGCTTCAAGGCCGTAGCCGATGCGGTGGCGGAAGCCGGCAAACCGGGCTTCGCTTTCGAAATCGGCGCCCAAACCGGTATTTTCCTGGCGGAAATCGAAGCGGCGAAAAAGGTCCACGGGTGTGCGCGCCAGCGGGCGCGATTCGTCGGTTTCCTGTTTCGTGTCGGTGACCTGGTGCCACAGCCTCCACTGGCCGCGCGCGATGGGACCGACGCGGTCGAAATGGTGGTCGAACAGGATACGCCACTGGTTGCGCCGGTCGTCGCCGGCAAGCGATGTGGTATTGCGGAATCTTTCGGTTCCCAGCAGCGCGCGGAGATCGCTGTCGCGTTCTTCGCGAATGCCGTCCAGGGTCAGCCGAAAGCGCCCGAATCCGGTATCCCGCCCGGCGCGGAACACGAACGCCCCCTGGTCATGGTCCAGTTGGTCTTCGGCCATCGAATCGGGAAGGCCGGCGGCGTCGAGTTCGTCGGCGGTCTGTGCGCTGGCGGCCAGGACGCCGGACCAGTCTCCGCTGCGTATCGCGTGCGCTGCGGTGGTGCGGAATCGATTGTTCTCGCTGCCGGCGGCGAGGTCGATGCGGGTGGCGCGACTGCCGCCCACCAGCAGATCTTCGGCTTCCAGCAGCGAGACCGCGACCACGCCGCCGAGGGCCTTGGAGCCGTAAATGGTCGATGCCGGCCCTCTCAGAATTTCGACCCGACTCACCAGCCCCAATTCGAGCAGGCCGCGGCCGGAATCGGCGAAGTTGCCGACCGTGAATCGATCGGCAGCCGGTACGTTGTCGACCACAACCGCGGTCCTGTTGCCACCGAGTCCGCGAATGCGGAAGCCGCCGAAGCCGAAGCGCGTGCCGCCGCCGTCGACCTCGACGCCCGGCTCGTAGCGCACCAGGTCCTTGATGTCCAGTGCCACGTCGCGCTCGATGCGGTCGGCGTCCAGCACCGTGATGGTACCGGCAACCTCGGACAGGTTGCGCGACTGGCGATAGGCCACCACGGTGACCGTTTCCAGTTCCAGGCTTTCATGGTTCCGCGCTTCACCCGTCGGGCGGTCCTGGGCATGAAGTGTGGGCAGGAAAGCCAGCAGCAACAGCAGCGCGGTCAGGTTGCTTGTGGTCCGCTTTCTGGATCTGAGCGTGAGCGGATTGAAGGATCGATCAAAAATCATCGTGGGGTCGGTCCTTGAGTGCGGCTGTGACGAGGTGGAGGTGCGCAGGGAAGCGCCCCTTCCTCCAACCCTCCCCCGAAGGCGGGGGAGGGAATCTTGCAGGGTCTGCCCTGAGGTGTCGAAAACACCCGCAGCAGCCGTTCAGCGCTTTTTCAATAAACCTCGTGAACGGTGTTGTACACGTTGAACTTGCCGGTCGGCGTAATGATATTTTCGCCCTTGATGACCGCCTTCAGCTCGCGCGTCTTGTCGTCGACAACCACGATGGCCGATTCTTCTTCCATGCCGCTCCAGACCGAGAACCAGACTTCGTCGCCGGCCTTGTTGTACTCCGGCTGCACGACGCGTTTCGGTCCGGGGCCGAGGTCGGCCCATTCGGCGATAGGCAACACTTCGTAGCCTGCATCCAGATTGTTGATGTCGAATACGGCGATCGACTGGCTGACTTGTGCTTCAGGATGCAGCGGCGTATCGACCCACAGGTTGGTCGATTCCGGGTGGGTCTTGACGAACAGCGATCCGCCGCCCTGGCCCTCGAGAACATCGACCACCTTCCAGGCGTGTTCCGGGTGATTTTCCGGATCCGTTCCTATGAGCGTGATGTTGGCATTGCCCAGCGCGCTGGTCGTCCAGACCGGGCCGTACTCGGGGTGGATGAAGTTCGCGCCGCGACCGGGGTGCGGGATGCGCTCGACCGGAATCAAGGCTTCGAGCTCCTGGTCGCGGGCGTCGACCACCGCAATCCGGTCGGATTCGTTGGCCGCGGTCATGAAGTAGCGATTGGTGCGATCCCATCCGCCGTCGTGCAGGAAGCGCGCGGCGTCGATCGTGGTGATCTGCAGGTTTTCGATGTCGCTGTAATCGACCAGCAGGATCTTGCCGGTTTCCTTGACGTTGACGATGAATTCGGGATGCTCGTGCGACGACACAATCGCCGCCACGCGGGGTTCCGGATGGTATTCCTGCGTGTCTACGGTCATGCCGCGGGTCGAGACGATCTTCTTCGGCTTCAGCGTCAGGCCGTCCATCAGCACGAACTGCGGCGGCCAGTAGGCCCCGGCGATCGCGATCTCGTCTTCGTAGCCCTTGAACTTCGAGCTTTCGACTGAGCGCGCTTCCAGGCCGATCTTGATCTCGGCCACCTTGGTCGGCTGCTCGAAATAAAGGTCGATCAGGTCGATCTTGCCGTCCCTGCCGATGGTGTAGATGTAGCGACCGGAGCTCGATGTGCGCGAGATGTGCACCGCGTAGCCGGTTTCGATGATCGCGGCGATGGCTTTGCTGTCGCCGTCGATCAGGGCGATTTCGCCGGCGTCGCGCAGCGTGACGGCAAAGAAGTTGTCGATGTTGTAGTCGTTCATCTTCTCGGTCGGACGCTCGTCGACCGGCACGATCACGTTCCAGGTCTCGAGCATTTCGGGCATGCCGAACTCCGGCGGATCCGGCGGTTCGTGCTGCAGGAAGCGCGCCATGGCATCGATCTCGGATTCGCTCAGCTCACCGGAAGTGCCCCAGTTGGGCATGCCGGCCGGCGAACCGTAGTTGATCAGGGCCTTGAGATATTCGGTCCCCTTTTCCTGGGTGATGTCGGTGGTCAGCGGCTTGCCGGTCGCGCCCTTGCGCAACACACCGTGGCAACCTGCGCAGCGTTCGAAGTACAACTGCTGGGAATGGTCGAACTCCTCCTGGGACAGCGCGGGTGCGCCGGGCGTGGTGACCATCTTGCCGCCTTCGACCGGGGACGGAGCGCCGCGGTAGGCCATTTCGCCTTCGCTGGTATCCGGATGACGCTGGCCTTCGGCACGATCGGCGAGGCCGAGTTCGACGCGCTTTTCGGCCACTTGTTCGACGGTCACGGTCTCGCCGTCGTTGCCCCATGCGGTCATGACGTGGTTGACCGACTGCGCGATTTCCTGGTCGGTGAGGTGCTGCATCGGCGGCATGACGCCGTTGTAGGTCGTACCGCCGACCACCAGTTCGCCCTCCTTGCCCTTGAGCACGGTTTCGACGACGTATTCGGGATTGTCGACCACGTTATCGTTGCCCGCCAGCGGCGGAAACGCCCCGGTCAACCCCTGTCCGTTGGTCTGGTGGCAGGCGCCGCAGTTGGTCTGGTAAAGGGCCTGGGACGGTTCCGCGCCGGTTGCGGCGCCCTTGGCGGCCTCTGCCTGATGAACCTCGGCCTGCTGGCCGAAAGCGGCACTGCCGAGCGCCAGGAGTGTCGCACCGGTGATCGACGCGAGGATGCGACTGCGTGAGTTACTGGATGCACGTTTCATGAGCTCCTCCTGAAGTTGGATTTCAAGTGCATTTATTGATCCAAGGCTACAAGACTATATTTGCCATTCAATCAATCTACGTTTTGCTTAAAAGACCGCCATACGGGCATGCCTGATGTTCAGAGCAGATCTATGCTGAGCTGGGCTCAGAACCTTATAGCGCCGGCGCTCTCGGCACTGTTTAACTCGATGCGGGCGGCCTTCGAGAACAACTCGACCGACCAAAAGCATTAAAGAAGTATTTTGTATACATTATATACTTAAATGACGTCTATCAAGTGCCTTTTCAAGGGCCAATCTGGTCGGATCCGGGAATTTGCGCGACGCACTGCCAGGGATTTATACTCTGGCTCGAACCGGCCTTGGGCAGAGATCTCGAGAAATTGCCATTGCCGCCAACGTTTTGGGGGGGGGTTGGCGGCAAAGACGTGCCGGTTACGCCCGCGGATTCGACAGGAGGATGGCTCCGATGACAGACGCTGCATTACACGATGTTCAGCATCTGAAGGTTCGCCTGAGACCGGCGGGTTACTGGCTGGTTTTCACGGTGCCCGCGCTGATGCCCCTGTCCTGGTGGCTGATTCAGGTCACTGAAACCTTTCTCTGGGCGGGCCTGCCGATAGTCTGGCTTTACGGACTGCTACCTTTGACCGACTGGCTGATCGGGCGGGATCGTAGGCCGCCGGTCGATGCACAGGACACCTGGCTCAGCCGTCGTCTGGTGCCGTGGCTGTCCCTGCCGGTTCAGATCGTGGTGGTATTCGGATCACTCGCCGTGCTGCCCGCCATGCCGTGGTGGGCTGCTGTCTTGTGGATCCTTTCGCTGGGATATGTCGGCGGGGTACTCGCAATCAATGTTGCACACGAACTCATTCATCGAAAAAGCCGTCTGAACCGGACCATAGGGGGGCTCCTTCTGAGCACGGTCAACTACGCCACGTTCAAGGTCGAACACGTCCGTGGCCACCACGTCTGGGTCGCCACCGAAAGGGATCCGTCTTCAGCCCGCCGCGGCGACATCGTCTACAAGTTCGTGCCGCGCGCGCTGATTCGAAATACCTTGAATGGCTGGCGACTGGAAGCCGAGCGTCTTCGACGCATCGGAAAATCGCCTATCTCGCTACGAAACGAACTGATGGGCTGGCAACTTGTCGTCATTGCGTTCGCGGGTGTGGCATGGCTGGTCGCCGGTTGGCTTGGCGTAGCCGGTTTCCTTGTGCAGGGCCTGGTGGCGGCCGGTTCGCTGGAGGTCATCAACTACGTCGAGCACTACGGTCTCAATCGCCGGCAGCTCGAAAACGGACGCTACGAACGCCCGGCGCCGCGGCATTCCTGGAATTCCGATTTCTGGCTGAGCAACGGCATGTTGCTGCAGCTGCAGCGCCACTCCGATCACCACGCCAACCCGAGCCGCCCGTTCACGCAACTGAGAAGCTGGCCCGACGCGCCACAACTGCCGCTGGGCTACTCGGCAATGCTCCCGATTGCCTTCGTGCCGCCGCTCTATCGCCGCTTGATACACCCGAGACTGGACGCATTGAAACCGCAAACCGGTTGACAAATACGGAATGCTGGACGACAATACGCGGCTTGCACGCGCCCGTAGCTCAGTTGGATAGAGTACCTGGCTACGAACCAGGCGGTCGGAGGTTCGAATCCTTCCGGGCGCGCCAAATCAAGAGCCCCGCCTTGCGCGGGGCTTTTTATTTGAAGCGCCCGGAAGGGTTCGAACCTCCGACCATCACAAGGTGGTTCGACCCGAGCGCCGCAGGCGCGAGCTCGCTGGCACGCAGTGCCTGCAATCCTTCCGGGCGCGCCAAATCAAGAGCCCCGCCTCGCGCGGGGCTTTTTTATTTGAAGCGATCCGGTGCCTGGTAAAGCCCCGCCCAACTCTACTGCGGTTGCGTCAGGGTGCGCATCCGCGCCGCTTTCCTCGGTCGCCCATCCTCGACGTAGCTTAAGCTACGCCTGCGGTGGGCTCGGTCGCAAATCGGCCCGGCTCCGCACCCTGACACCCCCTCGCTACGAGCCGGCGGGGTTTTACCAGGCAAGCGGGTTCGAATCTCCGATCATCACAAGGATGGGTCGACCAGCGGCCGAGAGCCCGGCGTTCCCGCGCCCCGCCTATTGCGGGTGCCGATTGAGGCGGCGCCTCGGCGTGTGCTCCCTGCAGGCAGTTTGACGTAGGATCGACTACGCCTGTACCGCCCTCCGGTCCGCGCTCCCCGAAGCAGACCCCCCGTATCACACCCGCCTCATGGTCCTCGCAGGTGCCACGAGACAGCTTGTCAATGTCGCTCAACGCCCGCTTCGCGGCCTGGACTTGTTTCGTCGTAAATCCGACGGCCAACGCATTCGCTGAATAAGCCAGCGTCAGGATCAACTGTATTATGTTGAGAAGGTCCTGGCGCATCCATGTCTTCAATCAAAGCGATAGCAAGAATCGATTGAAATGCTGGTTTCAATGCTGTTTAATAATCGTCAGACCAATCTGGTTCTCACACAAGAGGAAAATTTCATGCGTAAACAAGCGATACCTCTACTGGCCGCCCTGGCAGTGGCCCTGGCGCCCGGATTGCCGATGAGCAATGCGATGGCGCAGGACGCCCGGCCGATGGCAAAGCCGAATTCTTTCTGGTGGCCCGATCAACTCGATCTGACACCGCTGCGCGATCACGACGCTTCCTCCAATCCCTACGGCGATGATTTCGATTACGCCGAAGCATTTGCCAGCCTCGATTTCGACGCGTTGAAGTCGGACCTGCGTGAAGTGATGACAACTTCGCAGGACTGGTGGCCGGCCGACTGGGGTCATTACGGCCCGTTGTTCATTCGCCTTTCCTGGCACAGCGCCGGCACTTATCGCACCACCGACGGACGCGGCGGCGCAGGCGGCGGCCAGCACCGATTCGAGCCGCTGAACAGCTGGCCGGACAACGCAAACCTCGACAAGGCGCAGCGTCTGCTGTGGCCGATCAAGCAGAAGTACGGCCGCAAGATCTCCTGGGCCGATCTTCTCGTGCTCGCCGGCACGGTCGCGATGGAAGACATGGGTTTCCAGACTTTCGGTTTCGCCGGTGGGCGCGCCGATGACTGGGAGCCGGAAATCGTCAACTGGGGTCCGGAAGAACAGATGCTGGGACGCGATCGTCACGACGCCGACGGCAATCTGAAGCAAGACCTGGGCGCGACCCAGATGGGCCTGATCTACGTGAACCCGGAAGGCCCGGGCGGCAATCCCGACCCGATCGCTTCGGCCAAGCAGATCCGCCAGAGCTTCGGACGCATGGCGATGAGCGACGAGGAAACCGTTGCGCTGATCGCTGGCGGCCACACCTTCGGTAAGGTCCACGGCGCGGCCAGTCCCGATGACTGTGTCGGTCCGGCCCCTGCGGCGGCCGATATCGAGGATCAGGGCCTGGGCTGGATCAACGAGTGCGGCAAGGGCAACGCCGAGGACACGATCACCAGTGGCCTGGAAGGCGCCTGGACCCAAACGCCGACGCGCTGGTCGATGCTTTACCTCGCCAACCTGATGAACAACGAGTGGGAACAGACCCGCAGCCCGGCCGGTCTCGTCCAGTGGGTGGCCAAGGACGGCGCTCTCGACAACTCCGTGCCCGAAGTGCAGGCGGGTGCCGGAAATTCGACGCCGATCATGCTGACCACGGACCTGGCGCTCAAGGAAGATCCGGCTTACCGGGAGGTCACGCAGAGATTCCTCGAGAACCCCAAGGAGTTCGAGGACGCGTTCGCCCGCGCATGGTTCAAGTTGACGCATCGTGACATGGGTCCGCGCGCCCGATATGTTGGCGACAACGTGCCTGACGAAAAGCTCCTGTGGCAGGATCCTCTGCCGGAAGCCGATCACACGCTGGTCGACGAAGATGACGTGGAGCAGCTCAAAGCCACGATCCTGGCGTCGGACTTGACCGTACCGGTACTGGTGCGCGCGGCGTGGGCGTCGGCAGCCAGCTATCGCGGCACCGACATGCGCGGCGGCGCCAACGGCGCCCGTGTAAGACTGGCTCCGCAGAAGGACTGGCCGGTCAACGATCCGGACGAACTCGAAAAGGTGCTGGCCACGCTTGAGCAGATTCAGCAGGACTTCAACCAGGGCCAGTCCGGCGACAAGCGGATTTCGCTGGCCGACACCATCGTACTGGCTGGCGCCGCGGCCATCGAGAAAGCGGCCGCCGATGCCGGTCACGATATCGTCGTTCCATTCCATCCGGGCCGAACCGACGCCACGGCAGAAATGACCGACGTCGAATCTTTCGAGCCGCTGGAGCCGACGGCCGATGCGTTCCGCAACTATTACTCGCAGGAGAGCTACTACTCGCCGACCGAAGCAATGGTTGAACGGGCCGATCTGCTGACGTTGAGCGTTCCGGAGCTGACCGTTCTGGTCGGCGGCATGCGAGCACTGGATGCCAATACCGGTGGGCGCGAACACGGCGTGTTTACCGATCGTCCCGGCCAGCTGACGAACGATTTCTTCGTCAATTTGCTCAGTATGGATACCGACTGGCAACGGGTCAGCGACGCCGAAGGCATCTACGGTCGGACCGACCGTGCCGAAGGCATTTATCGGGGCGTCGATCGCGATTCGGGCGAGGTCAAGTGGACCGCGACGCCGGTGGACTTGATCTTCACCTCGAATTCCGAGCTGCGTGCGGTGGCCGAGGTCTACGCGTCCAGCGACGGCGGCGACAAGTTCGTCCAGGATTTCGTCGATGCATGGACCAAGGTCATGACCCTAGATCGGTTCGATCTCTGATCGGTAACCACCAGGCTGAAACGGATCGCCTGAATATCATGTGACCCGAAAAAAAGAACGGCGGCGTGTCTCACGCCGCCGTTTTTTTTGGTTTTGGTCGAAACTGCGTCCTGTATCTGACCCGAATAGTTCATGAAACGAACGGACTGAAAAATGGCCAATTGACTGCTTGTCTGGAGTAAGATAGTAATTAATTGCTCACTAATTCCGTGATCAAACATGTCCAGCCGCCCCCGCTTGCCAGCCGAAGAACGTCGCGACCTCACCGTTCGAGCCGTCATTGATCTATGCGGTCAGCAGGATCCGGCCACGCTTACAACCGCCAAGATCGCCGAGCGCATGAATCTCACGCAAGGCGCCTTGTTCCGCCATTTCCGGAGCAAGGACGCGATCTGGGAGGCCGTCGCCGAGTGGGTGGCCCGCCGACTGATGAGGCGCCTGGACGCGGCAGTGGATCCTGCCGACGTGCCGCTGGACGCGCTGGAGCGAATGTTCATGGCCCACATCGCATTCATTGCTCGGCATCCGGGTGTACCGCGTCTGATGCTGGGACAGCTGCAGCATGAGCGAGCGACGCCGGCCCGGCGCGTGATCGACGCCATGCTGGTGCGCTATCGAGAACGCCTGATGACCATGTTGACGGATGCAGACAAGCGAGGCGACCTGGCCGACGATCTGGACCGCGAAGCGGCCGCCGTTGCATTCATCGGCGCCATTCAGGGACTGGTGGTGCAATCAATGATCGCCGGCGACGTAGAGCGAATTCGGGCGCTCGCGCCCCGCGTTTTTTCGCTTTATCGCCGCGGTATCGCCGCAACGAGAGGGCTGGTCGAATGAAAAATCCTTCTGGCGGCAAGCGTCGATTCATCTTGATTTGGGCAAGCCTGTTTGTAGGGGTCGTGATCGCGGCGTTACTGGTACTCAATCGGCAGACACCCACCCACGGTGACGAGCGGACGGCGGCGCGAGAACTGCGGGTCGTCGTGGCCGAGCGCGTTCCCTTTCGGTTCGAGGCACGCGGTCATGGCGTAAGCCGGGCGGCACAATACTGGCAAGCCACTGCCAACGTGCCGGGCCGCGTCGTGGAGCGTCATACGGATCTCGAAAGCGGCGCCATGGTGCGTGAAGGCGAGCTTCTGGTTGCGCTGGACCCCAGCCGATATCGATTGGCCATCGCCGAGGCCGAGGCGCAGGCCGCTTCGCTTTCGGCCGAGCTGGAGCGTCTTGACAAGGAAGAGCAGAACACTGCGCGCCTGCTTGAACTGGAGCGCGAACGTCTGGCCCTTTCGGAGCAGGAGTTGTCGCGGATAGAGCGCCTGGTCGAGCAGGGATCGATCTCGCAGTCACGCCGCGATCAGCAGGTGCGCGCGACCGTGGCGCAGCGCAAGGCCGTGGCCGTCCTGGAAAACGAACTCGCGCTGGTGCCGGCCCTGCGCAACCGCTTGCATGCCGAGTTGGACCGTGCCGAGACCCGATTGGGTCAGGCGGCCGAAGACCTGGCCGATACCCGCTTCGTGGCGCCGTATGATCTTCGGATCAATGAAGTCGACATCGAATTGCACCAGCAAGTCACCGCAGGGCAGAAGCTTTTTCGCGGCGACAGTATTGAGGCCGCCGAGATCGAGGCGCACATTCCCCTGCCGATGTTACGTCGTCTCATGGGCAGCGTCCTGCGCGCCGATGCAGCCGAATCGGAAGTCATGGACATCAGCGAGCGGCTGGATTTCACGGCCATAAAGGCTGAAGCAAGACTGGCCGAACTCGCCGAAATCCGCTGGCCGGCCCGGGTGACGCGGGTTGCCAGTGGACTGGATCCGAAAACCCGCAGCGTGCGCGTGGTCGTGACGGTGGACCGTCCATACGAAAACGTCTCGCCGCCGGCGCACCCGGCCCTGCAACCCGGAATGTACCTGCAGGTGCGGCTGAGCGCGCCGGCGCCCGAGAACCTGCTGGTGGTGCCGGCAGCCGCGGTGCATGACAACGAGCTTTATATCGCCACGCCCGACGACCGACTGGAACGCAGAGAGGTTTCGGTTGCATTCCGGCAGAGTGACCTGGCCGTGATCGGAGAAGGTCTGTCGCCGGGTGAACGGGTGATCGTCGACGACCCTGTGCCCGCGCTGGACGGTATGCCCATCCAGCCGAGTCGCGACGAGGCGATGGAGGAATGGATGCGGACCAGCGCCCGGGGCAGAAAGCAGTGATCCGCTGGTTTGCCGGTCATCCCACCGCGGCCAACCTGTTGCTGGTCGTGCTGCTGGCGATGGGTCTGTTTGCCGCGCCGTCGCTCAAGCGCGAGACCTTCCCGGACTACAGGCCGGTGGAAGTCAGCGTCGAGGTAGTCTACCGTGGCGCCAGCGCCGACGACGTCGAGGACGCGATCTGCCGCCGCGTGCACGACGCGGTCAAAGGCATCGACTTTCTCGACGAGACGATCTGCGTGGCGCAGGACAACGTGGCCAGCGCCACGATCTCGATGCTGGCCGGCGGCGATCCGGTACGCTTTCTCAGCGATATCGACACCGAAGTCAACGCGATCGACGAATTCCCCGAGCGTGCCGAGGCGCCGGTTGTACGCGAGCTCCATCGAAACGACTTGGTCGCTGCAGTAGCCGTTGCCGGCGACATGCCGCTGGCCCAGCTGGAAGACTATGCATTTGCGCTCGAGCGCCGAGTCATGACGCTGCCCGGTGTGGCCTCGGTCGATATCCAGGGCGTGTCTCAACGCCAGTGGCAGGTCGAGGTTCCGCGCGAAGTCCTCGGGCAGCATGGGCTGTCCGCGCGCGAACTTGCCGCGCGCGTGAGGCGCCAGAATATCGACATGCCGCTGGGCACGCTGGAGACGGTGGAACGGGACTTTCAGCTGCGGTTCACCGACCAGCGCAGGACGCTGCGGGAACTCGAAGGTCTGGTCGTGATTTCCGACGGACAGGGCGGCGAGTTGACGTTGGGCGAAATCGCCACGCTGCGCCAGGTCGGCGAGCGGGAAGAGGAGAAGATCCGCTTCAACGGCGAACGCGCGGTGGTGCTCGAAGTCAACAAGACCCTGCGCGACGACTCGCTGCGGGTGATGGACGCACTGAAGGCGCTGGTCGAAAGCGAAAGCGAGCGTATCGGCGAAGGCCTGCGCATGAGCATCACTCAGGACATGACCACGATCGTTCGCGACCGACTGCAGATGCTGGTCGGCAATGGCTTCGTGGGCCTGGCACTGGTGATGCTGGTCATGAGTCTGTTCTTCCGTCCCCGGCTTGCCATGTGGGCGGTGCTTGGACTGCCCGTGGCCTTCATGGGTGCCTTTTTCGTGATGGGCGTGATGGGACTTTCGCTGAACATGATTACCCTGGTGGCATTGTTGATGGCCATCGGAATCGTCATGGATGATGCCGTGGTCATCACCGACAATATCGTCGCGCACGCCGACAGCCAGAATTCGGCCTTGCAGGCGGTGGTGACCGGCACCCGGCAGGTATTGCCCGGCGTGCTGTCGTCGTTTCTGACCACGGTTTCGGTATTCATTCCACTTTCGTTCCTGGCCGGCGAACTGGGCGCCGTGCTCGAGGTCTTGCCAGTGGTATTGATTGCAGCGCTGGCAGCCAGCCTGATCGAGGCATTCTGGATATTGCCGCACCATCTCAAGGACAGCATGAATCGCCTGGTCGAAGGGCGACAAAGCCGGTTTCGAAAAGCGTTCGAGCGCGGCTTCGAGAGTTTCCGCGAAGGCGTCGGCCGTGCTGCCGATGCGGCCATTCGCCGGCGTCATGCAACCCTGGGCGTGATTTTGCTGATTATGCTGGGTTCGGCCGGGTTCATCGCCGGCGGCCACATCGGCAGCGAGGCCATGCCGGATATTGACGGCGATGTTCTTGAGGCCCGTATTCTGATGCCGCAGGGCACGCCGCTGGACCGCACCGAGGCGGTGGCCGACCAGGTCGAGGCCGCGATGCTGCGACTGGACGAACGCCTGACCCCTGAACAGCCCGACCGGGAGAGCCTGGTGGAAGCGATCCAGGTTCGCTTCAATTACAACCGGAGCGCGCGCGAATCGGGTACGCACGTGGCGACCGTCATGGTCGATCTGTTGACAGCGGAATTGCGCACCGTCACGCTTGATCAGCTGACCGAGCGCTGGCGCGATGAGATCGGTGCAATCGCCGGCATCCACAGCCTGATCATCCAGGAACCGGGCTTCGGGCCGGCCGGCATTCCGGTGGAATTGCGTCTTCAGGGCGAGAATCTCGATGCGCTCAAGGCGGCCGCCCTGGAAGCAACGGCCCGGCTGAGCGGGTATACGGCCACCTACAACGTACTCGACGATCTTCGGCCCGGCAGGCCGCAACGCACGTTCTCGCTCGCCGCAGGCGCACTCGGCGCGGGACTTGGCGCCGAGGAGGTCGCCGGCCAGCTGCGCGCGGCGTGGCTGGGCGAGATCGCCGACACGCAGCGCATCGGCGACCGCGACGTTGAAATTCTGGTGCGCCAGCCCGAGGGCGACCGGGACAGCCTGGACGACCTGGTCGACCAGACTATCCTGCTGCCCGACGGCAGCCGCATGCCGCTGGGCGAGGCGGTGAACATCCGTGAGCAGCGCGATTGGGCACGCATTACCCACATCGATGGCCGGCGCACGGTGACCGTGGAAGCCAATGTGGATGCCCGACTGAGCAGCGGGCAGGCGATTGTCGATGACCTGCGCGGCAAGTGGCTGGATCAGTTCAAGGCCAGCCACCCCGAAGTGGACGTCGGTTTCGAAGGGCAGGTGGCCCGATCGGCCGAGACCGGCGGCACGATTGGTCGCGGCTTGCTGATCGGGCTGGTCGGCATTTTCGTGATCCTGTCGTTCCAGTTCCGAAGCTACGTCGAGCCGCTGATAGTGATGCTTTCGATTCCGCTGGCGTTCATCGGCGCGGTCTGGGGCCATGTATTGATGGGCTATTACCTGTCCATGCCGTCGCTGATCGGCGCGGCCGGGCTGGCCGGCATCGTGGTCAACAATGCGATCCTGCTGATCCACTTCATCAAGAGCCACCGTGAACGCGGGCTTTCGGCCGTCGAGGCGGCCGGGCAGGCCAGCCGCGATCGCCTGCGTGCGATCCTGATCTCTTCGTCCACTACCATTGCCGGACTGGCGCCGCTGTTGGCCGAGACCAGCACCCAGGCCGACGCGATCAAGCCGCTGGTCATCTCAGTGGTGTTCGGCCTGCTCAGCGCCACGGTACTGGTACTGTTGGTGATTCCGGCGCTTTATGTGCTGTTCGATGACTGGGGGCTTGCGCGTACCAGTGAAGGCTCCGGAGAGGTCGCTTAGCGCGACCGCGAAAGGGTTCCCGTGTCGTATCAGGCGCGGCCTGTCGCTGCATCCCTGACGCGCTAAAATATGCATGTCAATTACTTTTCCACCGGGTAGTCGCAATGGAAAAGACGTCGAATTTCACCATCAAGGCTTGGGAGTGCGTCGGCTGCGGCCGCGTCGAGGCCCCGCAGCCCTGCCTTGGAATCTGCCAGGACCGCGCGATCGAACTGGTGCCGGAAGAGGCTTATCGATGGGTCAGGGACGAGTGCGACCGATTGCGCGAGGACAACGCCGCGCTTCGCGAACTGGTGTTGCGACTGGCGAATACCAATCCACGCGACGAGCAGTGGGAAGCGGGATACAAAGCGTTACAGGCCCGTGCCCGGGATCTGCTCGAGTCGTTTGAAAACTAGGGCGTCTGAGCGATCAATTTCAATCGCAATTCTGAACCGGAAATAGGGAATCTATCGGGAACCTGAATCCGGCCGTCAGTCCGGTACCCGGCAAATGCGCACGATGACGCCGTGGCGAACATATATCTGTATCGTGCGGTTGCGCTTGTAGAAATCGTAGCGATAACCGGCTGCACCTCCGAAGCGGGTCTCAAGCTGCACCTCGCGGTCAGGCTCCTTCTCGATAACGGCGCGTTCGGAGTCTCCGACCTTGAGCAGCTCGGTGCCGAACCGTTCGGTGGAATAGCATTCAAGGGTCTGGGCATTTGCCAGGGTGGAAGCCAGTATCAAGGCCGTGCAGGCGAGGTAGCGCATCGTGATCTCCAGTCGGGGCCCAATTTGCGTTTCCAGAGTAGCAATCCTGAACGGTAGATGGTGAATCCAGGCTGAACGCCCCGGCGCTGGCCCTGCAGATCTGTTCGAGGCCTGGAACCCCGCCGGATTTTGCGCGCGATACGCGCCCCTGACGCGCGGGTGCTTTCCGGCGATACTCGTCCACTGGTTCGACATTCTGGTTCTGATTTGCCGCGCTTTAAGTCGATTCTGTTCCTGGCCGCGTGCGCTGCCTGTCTCTGGCCGGGCATCGATGCACCCATTGCGCTGGCCGCCGGCATCGCCTTCGCGCTGATGTTGGGAAACCCGTTTGCCGTCCAGGTCCGCAATTTTTCCGGGCTGCTGCTCAAGATCTGCGTGGTGGGGCTGGGCTTCGGTTTGCCGCTGGCCACCGTGGTTTCGGCGGGGACTACCGGCTTGTGGGTCACGGGCGCCGGCGTTCTGGTAATTCTCTTTTCGGGATATTTATTGGCGCGCATTTTTGCGTTGGACAGCCAATGCGGCAGTCTGATTTCGGCCGGCACCGCGATCTGCGGCGGCAGCGCGATAGCGGCTGTCGCCCCGGTGATCGGTGCGCGCGCCGAGGCCATCTCTATGTCCATGGCCTGCGTATTCATTCTCAATGCGCTGGCCTTGTATCTGTTTCCCTGGGTGGGCGGATTGCTAGAGCTGACTCAGTCGCAATTCGCCACCTGGGCCGCGATCGCGATCCACGACACCAGTTCGGTCGTCGGCGCGGCGGCGACCTTTGGTGACCAGGCGCTGGCCGAGGCCACAGTGCTCAAGCTGGCGAGGGCGCTATGGATTGTCCCCCTGGTCATCGGCTTTCTTGTCTTCGCGCGCCGTGACGAGGGAGGGGCCGGTCGGATCACGTGGCCATTGTTCGTCGCGCTGTTCGTGCTGGCCGCAGGAGCGCGCACTGCATTGCCAGGGCTGGAAACAGCGTTCGACACGCTCGCAGGCGCGTCGCGCCGCGGCCTGGTGCTTGTGCTGTTCCTGATCGGCAGCGGCCTGGGCAGGCCGATGCTGCGTTCGCTGGGCTGGCGTCCGATGGCATTTGCGGCGCTGTTATGGTTGCTGGTGTCTTCGGCGACCCTTGCCCTTGTGGTAAACCGCCTGCTGCCGACGGTGTGAAGGGGGACAACCTATACCCGGCTGGCGGCTGACGCGGGTCAGGCCGATTTGAGCAACAGTTTCATCTTTGCCGAATCGCGTTTGCCCAGCAGGTCGGCCAGCGAATACTCACGCAACACGTCCAGGTATGCGCGTGTAGCGCGCGTCAGCATCGGAGGCAGTCGGCAAGCCGGGGTGATCACGCACTGGTTGTTCTCCCGGAAGCATTCCACCATCGCGAAATCCGGCTCCATCTCGGCTACGACATCGGCCAGGTTGATACGATCGGGTGCACGCGACAGCGTGAGACCTCCGCCGCTGCCGCGTGCCGACACTACAAAACCCTCGCTCGCAAGTTGCTGGACGACTTTCATCAGGTGGTTGCGTGAAATCCCGTAGTCTTCGGATATTTCCTGGATGGTGCAACGGCGATCGGGGTTCAGCCCGAGATAGATCAGGACGCGAATCGAAAAGTCAGTGTATTGGGTGAGTCTCACCTGGGAATCCTCGTAAATCAGCCAGGCTGGCCATCGACGCGCGGGCGCAGCAGTTTCGGGAAGAATAACAAACCGAATATCGCGAACGCGACAATCCAGGCAAGGCCGGCCAGAGTCAGGGCGTAAGCGTGGTCGAACCAGCCGATGGCGTTACCGGTTCGCGCGACCGCCGCGATAGTCACAAGCACGAACATGCTCCATCCGCCCGTCGGCAAGTGCAGCTCGCGGCCGGTATGACCGAGAGTCGCGCGCGCCATCACGCCGAGTA
>DATFJJ010000031.1:0-10347 GCA_035269245.1 Wenzhouxiangellaceae bacterium
ATTTACCCGTACCCGCGATCAGTTCGACGCATTTTCGCGCGTGCTCGCCTCGGTCGATTTGTTGGTGCTGGCCGATATCTACCCGGCCGGCGAGGCGCCGATCGCGGGTATCGGTTCCGACTCATTGGGATCGGCGGTCGAACAACGCGGCGCCACGGTCGAGCGGATCGCGACGCCGCACGATGCGGTCGATGCGCTTGGCGGCATCGTCGAGGACAAGGATCTGCTGCTGATCATGGGCGCCGGCGACATCGGCGCGCTCGGCGGCATGCTGAAGGAGGCGTGCGGATGACCCGTGTCGACGCCACAGAATTCGGCCGGCTCGGCCTGGTGTACGGCGGTGAAAGCGCCGAGCGCGAGATTTCGCTGCGCAGTGGATCCGCGGTTTCCGCCGCACTGGATCGGCTGGGCATCGCGCATGCCACGTTCGATGGACCGCGGACGGTTGTCGATGCGGCGCGCAACGGCGAAGTCGATACGGTTTTCAACATGCTGCACGGTCGCGGCGGCGAAGACGGTTGTCTGCAGGGGGCCCTGGCGCTTTACAGCGTGCCGGTTACCGGTTCCGGTGTGCTGGCTTCGGCGCTGACCATGGACAAGCTGCAGACCAAGCGCGTCTGGCGCGCTGTCGGGCTTCCGACGCCGGAATGGCAGATCGCCGCCGATCCGGCCGACGCCGACGCGATCGCCGATGTCGTGAATTATCCGGTGTTCGTCAAGCCGGCCCGCGAAGGCTCCAGCGTCGGCATGAGCCGGGTGCCGGACCCGGCGAGCCTCAAAGCGGCGCTGGCGCGCGCGCTCGAGCATGACCGGGTCGCGCTGGTCGAGCGGATGATCCAGGGCCCGGAGTACACCGCCGCGATTCTCGGCGATGCGGCACTGCCGCTGATTCGCATTTCTACACCGCGCGAATTCTATGACTTCGACGCCAAATACGAGGCGGGTGATACCGAGTATCGCTGCCCGTGCGGACTGAGCCCAGAGCATGAGACCGAACTGCAGTCGATCGCGCTGCGCGCATTCAACGTGCTTGGCTGCCGCGGTTGGGGCCGGATCGATTTCCTCCTCGACGGCGACGGCAATCCATGGCTGCTCGAGGCGAATACGGTACCGGGCATGACCGATCACTCGCTGGTACCGATGGCCGCGGCGGCGGCAGGCCTGGATTTCGACCAGCTCGTCGAACGAATTCTCCAGACTGCGGGAGGTGCGCCATGCGACGCGTAACGATGTGGTTGCTGGCGCCGCTTTTCGTGGTCGCCCTGGCAGGCTCGATCTGGTGGCTGGGTGGCTGGCACGATGCCAGGCATTGGCCGATCCGGTGGCTGGAAGTGTCGGGTGAACTGGAGCGGCTGACCGCCGCCCAGGTTCGAGCGGCCGTAGCGCAGCAGGCCAGGCGCGGCTTTTTTGCCGTCGACGTCGAGAAGGCGCGGGCCGAGGTCGAAGCACTGCCCTGGGTGGAGCGGGCCGCGGTTTCGCGCCACTGGCCCGACGCGCTGCAGATTTCGGTGAGCGAGCAACAGGCCGTCGCGCGCTGGAAGGATAACGCTCTGGTCGGCCGCAATGGCGAGCTGTTCGAGGTCGCGGGCACCGGCGGCATGCAGGGCCTGACTCGACTCGACGGACCCGAGGGGCATGAGTTGGAAGTCTTCACGCGCTGGCAGCAGATGCGCGCCAGCCTGGCGTCGCAAGGCCTGGAAATACGCAGCGTCACGGTCGATCCGCGCGGCGCATGGCGGCTTGAGCTGGCCAGCGGGCTGGAACTGCTGCTCGGCCGGGAAGAGGTATCGGGACGGCTGGAACGGTTTCTGAGCGTGCGTTCCGACTTGAGCAAGCTTGACCGGATCGACAGCATCGATCTGCGTTACCCGAACGGCCTGGCATTGACGCGCAGCCCTGTGGAAGTTGGACAGCTGACCCGTGCCAGCGATCGGCAAGACAAGAAAGCCCGGCAAAACCAACAAGCAGGAGCGCAACCGAATCATGGCTAGAAAGCCGGACAAGTCGCTGGTCGTCGGTCTGGACATCGGCACCAGCAAGATCGTGGCGATTGTCGGCGAGGTCCAGGAAGACGGCCGCGTCGAGGTGATCGGCCTGGGCTCGCATGCCTCCAGGGGCCTAAAGCGCGGCATGGTGGTGGATATCGAATCCACCGAGCAGTCGATCCAGCGAGCGGTCGAAGAAGCCGAGCTGATGGCCGACTGCGAGATCCACTCGGTGTTTGCCGGCATCGCGGGCACGCACGTCAGCTCGCGCCATTCGCACGGGGCGGTCGCGATTCGCGATTCGGAGGTCGATGAATCCGATGTCGAACGGGTGCTCGAATCGGCGCGGGCCGTGGCCATTCCGGCCGACCAGCGCATTCTGCACGTGCTGCCCAAGGGTTTCGTCATCGATTCCACCGACGGTATCCGTCAGCCGATCGGCATGTCCGGCGTTCGCCTGGAGGTGCAGGTGCACCTGGTCACTGCGGCGGTCAGCGCGGTGCAGAACGTCACCAAGTGCGTGGCGCGCTGCGGGTTGCAGGTCGACGACCTGATTCTGCACCAGCTGGCGTCCAGTGAATCGGTGCTTTCAGACGATGAAAAGGAGCTGGGTATCGCGCTGGTCGACATCGGCGCAGGCACCACCGACATTGCAGTATTTGCCGACGGCGCCATCGCGCACACAGCGTGCATCCCCATTGCGGGAGATCTTGTGACCAGCGACATTGCCGTGGCGCTGCGCACGCCGACGCTGCATGCCGAGGAGATCAAGATCAAGTACGCCTGTGCGCTGGAGCAGCTGGCGTCCAGCGACGAGACCATCCAGGTGCCGTCGGTGGGCGATCGGCCGCCGCGACGGCTGGAGCGCCAGACTCTGGCGCAGGTGGTAGAGGCCCGCTACCGCGAATTGTTCAACCACGTCCACAAGCAGCTGCGCCAGTCGGGCTGCGAAAACCTGGTGCCGGCCGGCCTGGTGCTGACCGGCGGCGGGGCGCGCATGGAAGGCGTCGTTGAACTGGCCGAAGAGATCATGCACATGCCGGTGCGTCTGGGCGCACCGCAGCACGTCAGCGGCCTTTCCGAAGTGGTCAACAATCCTATTCATGCCACCGGCGTCGGGCTTCTGCTGCGCGGCAGCAAGCTCGACCGTCCCGGCACCGGTCGCGGCCGGCCGCGCGGCGCGGCCGGCAGCATGATCCAGCGCTTCAAACAGTGGTTTCAGGGCGAATTCTGAGTGAATTTAATTAATCATCCAATTTTTCATATCAAGGTTGCGGGCAAGACAGTGCGCGGCACCAAGCGAACGACAAGATTCGCGTGTCGCGTGCTTTTCGAATCCCGTGTTCCAAACGGCGAGAGCAAGGAGAATCATCATGGCATTTGAACTTGTAGAAAATTACACACCAAGCGCAACGATCAAGGTTCTCGGCATCGGGGGCGGCGGCGGCAACGCCGTCAACCAGATGCTGGAGGCATCCATCGAAGGCGTCGAATTCATTTCGATCAACACCGATTCCCAGGCGCTCAAGAGCTTTTCCGGCAAGAGCACGCTGCAGATCGGATCAAGCGTCACCAAGGGCCTGGGCGCCGGCGCCAACCCGGAGGTCGGCCGTCAGGCCGCGCTGGAGGATCGGGACCGGATCTGCGAGTTGCTGCAAGGCTGCGACATGGTCTTCATCACCGCCGGAATGGGCGGCGGAACCGGCACCGGTGCTGCGCCCGTGATCGCACAGACGGCAAAGGAAATGGGCATTCTGACGGTGGCGGTGGTCACAAAACCATTTCCGTTCGAAGGACAGCGCCGGCTCGGCGTGGCGCAACAGGGGATAGACGAACTGACCCACCACGTCGACTCGCTGATTACCATCCCCAACGCCAAGCTCTTGAGCGTGCTCGGACCGGACATCACCCTGCTCAACGCCTTCAAGGCGGCCAACCAGGTGCTTTCGGGCGCAGTCCAGGGCATTGCAGAACTGATCACACGTCCGGGCCTGATCAACGTCGACTTCGCCGACGTGCGCACCGTGATGTCGGAGATGGGCATGGCGATGATGGGCTCCGGCAGCGCCACCGGCCAGGACCGCGCCCTGATGGCGGCCCAATCGGCGATCGGCTCGCCGCTGCTCGAAGACATCAACCTGGCCGGCGCATGCGGCATCCTGGTCAACGTCACGGCAGGATTGAACCTGTCGATGCGCGAATTCGAGGAAGTCGGCACCACCATCGCCGACCTGGCCAGCGAAGACGCCTCGGTGGTCATGGGCACCGTCATCGATCCGGACATGAACGACGAGATCCGGGTCACCGTGGTCGCCACCGGCCTGGGCCAGAAACGCGTCCAGCGCAAGGAAAAGCCGATGCAGATCGTGCGCACGGGCACCGACGACATGCCGGTGTTCAGCGACGAGGACGAGCCGGAGCACAAGCCGGCTACGCGCGGCGGCGGGCGCGAGCATCAGAGGCAGCGCGAGGCCGAGCAGAAGGAATTCGAATACCTCGACATTCCGGCGTTTCTGCGCAATCAGGCCGACTAGAGAGCTAAGGCGCCGAACAATTTTGCCCGGGCGCGCGACTGACGCGCCCGCCGACTTCGGGGCGCCACTCGCCGGGCCCCCGGAGCATCGGCGACTCTCGTCGGGTGCAATCGGCCAGAACGTTAATCAGGTCACGTTTTTCGGTCCCGATCTGTCCAATTAACGTAACATTTGCGGAGCAGATGCAGCCCCTGTGCTAACATCGCGCGGATTTATCAAAATCCAGGAGCATGCAAGGCCAGTGATCAAGCAGAGAACCCTGAAAAACGTCATTAGGGCGACGGGCGTGGGCATGCACAACGGCGAGAAGGTCCTCATGACCCTGCGGCCGGCTCCGGTCAACACCGGTATCGTGTTCCGCCGAGTCGATCTCAGCCCGGTCTGCGAAATTCGCGCCGAGCCCAACCGGGTCGGGGATACTGCACTCTCGACAACGCTGGTCGCTGATGACGGTACGCGTGTGTCGACCATCGAACACCTGATGTCGGCGCTGGCAGGGCTCGGAATCGACAATCTGTACGTAGACCTGAGCGCTTCCGAAGTACCGATCATGGACGGCAGTGCCGGTCCTTTCGTATTCTTGATCCAGTCGGCCGGTATTGCCGAACAGCAGGCTGCGAAACGCTTCATCCGGATCAAGAAGCCGCTAGAACTCTCGGACGGCGACAAGTGGGTGCGCTTCGAACCCTACGACGGATTCCGCGTGGCATTCGAGATCGAATTCGACCACCCTGTCTTTCGCAGCCGTAACTGCAAGGTGGATCTCGATTTCTCGACGACGTCGTATCTAAAGGAGGTCGCGCGAGCACGAACGTTCGGGTTCATGCGCGACATCGAGTTCCTGCGCCAGCGCAACCTGGTGCTGGGCGGCAGCCTCGACAACGCGGTCGTGGTCGATGACTATCGGGTGCTCAACGCCGACGGATTGCGCTACGACGACGAATTCGTCAAGCACAAGGTACTCGACGCGATCGGCGATCTGTACCTGCTTGGCGCAAGCCTGATCGGCCGCTTCGTCGGATACAAGTCCGGTCACGAACTCAACAACGCGCTGTTGCGCGAGTTGCTTCTGCACCGCGAAGTCTGGGAAGAAGTGACGATTCCGGACGACGACGGCGCACCGATTTCCTACCTGCAACCTGCACAGGCATTCTAGAATCTACTTCCGGCCCCTGTCGGGGTCAGGACGCTCGTTCAAGCCCCGGTGTGACGATGACCCGACTGCGCGAAAGTTCTCCCGGCCAATGTTTCCGGGCGGCCTCGAGCAGCGAGGTGGCCAGCAGTCGCGCCTGGGTGGCGCGGGCCGACGACGCGGCGGCGATGACCAGACAATCGCCGTCCACGCAAGCGATCATGATTTCGCCTCGCGCCCGTTCCGGAATCAGGTCGACCAGCCTCGCGTTCAACGCCAGATAGGCTTCGGCTCTTCGCAGGGCCTGGCCGAGCCCGCCCTGTTCGCGGGCGATCGCGTCGGCGCGGCGCGCGCCCGCCGGATTTCGTGTGGGGTGTTTTTCGGCCGTCATGCCGCCAGTCTATCCGCTTGCCGCGCCGGGCTGCAGGGTCTGATCGGGCCAGGCGGATCGTCCGGGCAGGGCTACGCAATGGCGGTGTTGTACCATTTCCGGTCTGCGGCTCGCCGCGAGGCTGGCCGCGAAGCTCGGGAATTGGCTAAAATGTCGGATTGCCCCGCTTGACGGGCGCGGGGTTCAACCCCACTTCAATACGTCATGCCGCGGGATTCCGCGACTTTCGCGCGATTTTCGCCATATAAAGGCAGCAAACTCTTATGCTCAAACGCTTGATAACGAAGCTGGTCGGCAGCCGCAACGAGCGACTCCTCAAGCAGCTCGGCAGGAACATCAACCAGATCAACGAGCTCGAGGCGCAGACCCAGCAGCTCAGCGACGACCAGCTCAGGGCGAAAACGACTGAATTTCGCAAGCGCCTGGACGAAGGCGAAACTCTGGACAGCTTGCTGCCCGAGGCATTCGCCGTTGTCCGCGAAGCCTCTGTCCGAACCTTGGGAATGCGCCATTTCGACGCCCAGATGATCGGCGGCATGGTGCTGCACCAGGGCAAGATTGCGGAAATGAAAACCGGTGAGGGCAAGACCCTCGTGGCGACCCTGGCCGTGTATCTCAACGCGCTGCCGGCAAAGGGCGTCCACGTGGTGACGGTCAACGACTACCTGGCGCGCCGGGACTCGGACTGGATGAAGCCGATCTACGAGGCGCTGGACATGACTGTTGGCGTATCGATACCCGGCATGAATCCTGCCGCCAAACGTGCGTCCTACGCCTGCGACATCACCTACGGCACCAACAACGAGTTCGGATTCGACTACCTGCGCGACAATATGGCCTTTTCGCTGGAGCAGAAGGTGCAGCGAGAGCAGCACTTCGCGATCGTCGACGAAGTCGATTCCATTCTGATCGACGAAGCCAGAACCCCGCTGATCATTTCCGGCCCGGCCGACGAAGGCCCCGAGCTCTACATCAAGATCAACCGCATCGTGCCGCATCTCGAAGTCCAGACCGAAGAGGACGGCCCGGGCGACTTTTCGCTGGACGAGAAGTCGCGCCAGGTCCACCTGACCGAGGACGGAATGGCCAAGGTCGAGGGCCTTCTGTCGCAGGCCGGGCTGCTTGCCGAAAACGAAAGCCTCTACGACGCCAACAACCTGGCGTTGATGCACACGCTCAATGCGTGCCTGCGGGCCAACCACCTGTTCAACAAGGATGTCGAATACATCGTCAACGATGGTGAAGTGATCATCGTCGATGAGTTCACCGGCCGGACAATGCCGGGCCGGCGTTGGTCCGATGGTCTGCACCAGGCCATCGAGGCCAAGGAAGGCGTGCCGATCCAGCGCGAGAACCAGACGCTGGCCTCGATTACCTTCCAGAACTATTTCAGGCTTTACGACAAGCTCTCGGGCATGACCGGTACGGCAGATACCGAAGCCTACGAATTCCAGAGCATTTACGGCCTGGAAGTGGTCGTGATTCCAACCAACAAGCCGATGATCCGCAAGGACAACGCGGACCTGGTGTTCCTGACCACGACGGAGAAGTACGCCGCGATCATCGAGGACATAAAGGAGCGCACGGCCATCGGTCAGCCGGTACTGGTCGGCACGACCTCGATCGAGACCTCCGAACTGCTTTCGCGCGAACTGAACAAGGCGAAAATCCCGCACGAAGTGCTCAATGCCAAGCATCATGAGCGCGAAGCCCAGATCATTGCCCAGGCCGGGCAGCCCGGCGCGGTGACCATCGCGACCAATATGGCAGGCCGCGGTACAGACATCGTCCTCGGCGGCAGCCTCGATGCGGAGCTTGCCGAGCTTGGCGAAGACGTTCCGGAAAAGAAGATCCGGGACATCAAGGACGAATGGCAGCGCCGCCACGAAAAAGTCATCGAGGCCGGCGGCTTGCACATCATCGGCACCGAACGGCACGAATCCCGGCGTATCGACAACCAGCTGCGGGGTCGTTCAGGCCGCCAGGGCGACCCCGGCTCCAGCCGGTTCTATCTGTCGCTTGAAGACAGTCTGATGCGCATCTTCGCTTCCGATCGGCTCGGCAACATGATGCAGAAGCTGGGCATGGAGAAAGGCGAAGCGATCGAGCATCCATGGGTCACCCGCGCTATCGAGAACGCCCAGCGCAAGGTCGAGGCGCACAACTTCGATATCCGCAAGAATCTGCTGGATTTCGACGATGTGGCCAACGACCAGCGCCGGGTGATCTACGCTCAGCGCAACGAACTGATGGAGTCCGACGATGTGCACGACTACATCGAGGAAAAGCGCGAGGAGGTCTTCCATGACCTCATCAGCCGATATATTCCGCCGCAGTCCATCGAAGACATGTGGGATGCCGAGGGACTGGAAAAATCGCTGGAAGGCGAATTCGGTATCGACGCCCCGATCCGCGACTGGCTGGCCGCCGACGAGGACCTGACCGAGGAAGGCATCCGCGAGCGGGTCATGGGGCGCGTCGAGGCGCATTTCGCTGCCAAGGAGGCCGAGACCGGCAGCGACGTGATGCGAAATTTCGAAAAGGCGGTGATGCTCAACGTGCTCGACCAGCAGTGGAAGGAGCACCTGGCCAGCATGGACTATCTGCGTCGCGGCATTCATCTCAGGGGCTTTGCCCAGAAGAAGCCGCAGCAGGAATACAAGCGCGAAGGCTTCGAAATGTTCACCGAAATGCTGGCCAGCATGCGCTTCGAGGTCATCAAGATCCTGGCGCGTGTTCAGGTGCGCTCGGAACAGGACGTCGCGGCCGTGGACGAGCAGCGCAGGCGTGAGCGGCCGATGGAGTTCCAGCACCGGGAAGCTGCGGGCCTTGCAAACGATCCGGCTGCAGGCCAGGGTGCCGGTGCGGGGAACGATCAGACCCAGCCATTCGTGCGCGACGGCCGCAAGGTGGGTCGCAACGAGCCTTGTCCCTGCGGCTCCGGCAAGAAATACAAGCAGTGCCACGGCAAGATCGATTAGGGTCGGTTGACTGGTTGACTGGTTGAAACCAGCGAACAAGCCAACGAGCAAACCAGCCAACCGATCGGACCGTCGGACGGTTGCATTCCGTCGGCAGTGTCGCTATATCAAATCGGAAGGACGCGGGAAGCCGCGTCTTCGTGGGTTTTCGCGCGCCGGGGCGGCAGACACAAGCGCTTGCGATGTGGGATAATCCGCGGTTGATATGAGACCTTGATGCGGTGCGCGGCCGGTGAAATTCCCGGTAGCGGCCCAACTCCAACGAGAGATTCGATCATGCTTGAATTTTTTTCCGAACTGTTGATCCCTTCAGCGATGGCGCAGGCCGCCGGCGAGCAGCCCAGCGTGCTGGCATCGATTCTGCCGCTCGTGTTCATCGTCGTGATTTTCTGGCTGCTTATCATTCGTCCTCAGATGAAGCGCACCAAACAGCATCGCGAACTGGTCTCGAACCTCGCCGTCGACGATGAAATCGTCTCATCCGGGGGGCTGCTCGGCAAAGTGACCGAAGCGGGCGACAACTTCATCAAGGTCGAACTTGCCGACGGCGTGCTGGTCAAGATGCAGAAGAGTTCGGTCGGGCAGGTGGTGCCCAAGGGAACGTTCGACTCGGCCGCCTGAGCGCCGGGGCCGTCGTCCGCGCCCGGCAGCGGGCGCGCTCTCCGAAACACCAAGCGACAAGTACAAGTCGCAAGAACAACAAACCGGTTAATCCATGAATCGCTATCCCGCCTGGAAATACATTCTCCTGATCGCCGTCGTGGCGTTTGGAATCATTTACGCGCTGCCCAATCTATTTGGCGACGATCCCGCCGTGCAGGTTTCCTCTGCGCGTGGCTTCGAACTCGATCCGGCCCTGCAGAGCGTGGCCGAGGATGTCGCCGAGGCCCAGGAAATCCAGGTCAAGTCGACTGAATTCACGCCCGACCGTTTGATGCTGCGCGTCAACAATTCCGAACAGCAGCTTGCGCTGGCCGATGCGTTGAGGGAGCAGCTCGGCGACGCCTACGTCGTCGCGCTCAACCTGGCGCCGGCCACGCCCGACTGGCTGCGGGCCGTCAACGCATCGCCGATGGTGCTCGGGCTTGATCTCCAGGGCGGGGTGCACTTCCTGATGGAGGTCGACATGGATACCGCGCGCACGCAGCAGCTGGAGCGCTTCGTGGACGATATCCGCAACCTGCTCCGGGATGAGAGTATCCGCTACCGTTCGGTTCGGGCCGACCGGGAAGCGCTGGTGGCCGAACTGCGCACGCCCGAAGACCGCCAGACCGCGATGACCCAGATTTCGCGCGACCTGCCCGAACTCGAACTGGAAACCTTC
>DATFJJ010000032.1:0-5722 GCA_035269245.1 Wenzhouxiangellaceae bacterium
CGGGTTGCTCGATGTGCCCATCAACTGCGCCATTGAAGCACCGGGCACGATCCTGTCGGGCGGCGACAATCTGTTCGGCGATCTGACCGGCTGCGGGTTCAGCCCCGACCCTTCGGATGTCCTGATCGAAGATCCGCAGACGCGCCTGCAGCCCTTGCGCGTATCCGACCTGCCGCTGCCGTTTGTTGCGCCGCGCGAAGACAGCCCGGCCGTGGATGCCATGCTCGGCCTGGACTGCCCGCCGACGGATGCCGTCGGCACACAGCGCCCGGTCGACGGCGACAACGACGGCTTGGCCGATTGCGACATCGGGGCGATCGAGTTCGTGCCCGAGCTGGCACCGCCGGCGCTGAGCCTGTCGTCCAGCCTGCTGGCCTTCGGCGACGTCGAAGCCGGCGCTTCGACCCCGGCGCAGTCCATTACCGGGACCAATACCGGGGAGATCGCGCTGGCCGTCGGCACCGTCTCGCTGGCCGGGCGCGACCGCGAGGCGTTCGAGATCGTCTCGGATGCCTGCAGCGGCCAGTCGGTTGCGCCGACCGAGACCTGCACCGTGCAGGTCCGATTCCAGCCCGGCAGTGCGGGCGTCAAGCGCGCCATTCTGCGTCTGCCGTCCAACGACCCGGACGGCACCCGGACCGTCGCGCTGGAGGGATCAAGTGGCGTGTTGTTCGCCGACGACTTCGAGGATTAGCCGGGAGGCACTCGGTGCAGACATCCCGAGACATACCCGACGCGCACGGATCGAGATAGCCGGCAATCCTGGCGTGCTTCGGTCGCTGCCCAGTCGTCCGGGCGCGCATCGAGCTGCTCGGTCGGGCTGACGTTGTTCAAATGCGCCCGGCTCGTAGGAGACCGGAGCGCGTCAGGCGCTTGGATGATGGCCAGTCGATCGATTCGATCCTTGCTGCGCTGATCGAACGGCATCCACTATCGATCCGAGTGCTTCCCGTTTTCGATATCTGCCTGCTTTTGAATCGAAGACATGTATTCGTGAACATCGGCATCGTTGCGGGCAAGTTCTTTCAAGGCCTCGGGGGCGTCTTCGGCGAATGCCGGAAGCTTCAGCAGGTGACCGGTGCCGGGGCGGAGCTTGCCCGGATTGTCGGCCTTGGCCTTGGCGCGCCGCTCTTCGGCCGTTCCGATGTAGACCTCGTCGCGCTGGAACCCGCCGAGCCTCCGGTGAATCCACGCGATGACATAGGCCCCGTTGCAGATGCCGGTGGCTTTCAGTGCAAGACAGAGGCGAAGCAGAACGTAGGTGAAGGGATTCGACAAAAAGGCAATGGGAAACGCCGAAGCAACAAGCTGCCACGCGATGGATGCCAGAATCGTGGTGATCAGGGCACCGAGGAAGCCGGTATTGAGGAACACCTGCGCAGCAGCAGGCATCCCCCACAGCGTGGCATCACCGGCGCCGGGATCGATATCGAAGGACGTCACCCGTGCAATGAAGAACATGCAGGACACGACGCATAGCTGGCGCCCGATCATGAACGCGGAAAGATTGTGTGCATCTCCGCGGAAGAGCAGACCACAGGTCTTCTTCGCCCAGAAGTTGTCGCCACGTTCATCTTCGGGCAGCTTGGCGACCGCGAAAAAGGCGATCTGCATGCCCTCCAACAAGCCGACCACACACATCAGAATGAAGAAGATGATCACGGCCGCGGCGTTGGGTACGCCCTCCCACATCGTTGTCTTTCCTTCGAACAGAGCGGCCAGGGTGATGACCAGGGCGAAGATCAACAGGGCAAGCGACATGAAGCAGCGGAAGTAGAAGAAAAGATCATGGAGATCGGACCGCGTCCGCCTTCTGGGTCGGGTCTTCTTTCCGGCCAGGGAAGCGACGATGATCTGGATGATGTAGGACGCATGAACGATGCCGGAGAATTCGATCGCCTTGGCCACGCGCAGCGTGAAATAGTTCGGCCAGGTGTTGAGGTAATCGAGCATGCAGTGAGAAGCATTGACCTGCGAGTTGAGCTGACCGCACATGGTGGTGAAAAGAATCATGGCCAGCCCGAAGCCCAGGAATAGGCTGAGAAGCCACTGGGGTAATTCCCAGAGTTCGGCGCCGCTGACAGGCCCACCGGCGATGTTGATGGCAAAGACAATGAAGACAACCATGAACTGACGGCCAAGGAGATAGCGGTCGAGTGAGTCGCCGCTGTGCGCGTCGACACAGCTCTTGTGGGCAATCCTGTGAGAGTCGGCATAGAGATCGTGGCTGACGGGCGCCAGACCCACCAGGGACGCCTGACCGCCTTCGACGATGGACAGCCAGACAACCGCCAGCGCCAGCACGATGACGGTGAAGACAGGATGCACATCCTGGGCAAGACTCGTTTGCCCAGTGAAGATCAGCCCCGCGATGATGACGACGGAAAAGATAAGGGCGCCCACGGAAATCACGCTCTTGACCGCCTCGACGGTGGGGTTCTTCTCAGCGATGGGCATCTTGGCGTCTATCCCTTTGGCAATAACAACCAGCTGGCCGGCCGGAATGTGGTTCGTGGTTCCCGGATTCCGACAGCACGAGAAGCCGGAGAAACGGGTGTCCATGAGATTTCGTGCCGCGCAACCCGGGGGTTGATTTCGCCCGGGAATCTGGCATTCAAGAGCCAGAGCCTCTCCAGGACGTCACTGCGGCGTTTGTATCGAATCAGCGAACCGCGGCTGATTCAAGTTTGTTCTGGGTCTTGAGTTCGTCGGGCCGGTAGCAGACGGAATCTACTCGAAACTCATGCCATAGTAAATTTTCCAAGCAGGCTTCTGCACCTTTTCTCTGGGCGAGTCAGAATCCCGGTTCCGGGTAGTAGTCGAGTGCCGAATCAGTCCCGGCCCCTGGGCACGCGCCCGGGGCCAGGACGTCTCTGGAGACAAGGTTACGAAAAGAGTCAGGACAGGCACAGATCCGCGCGCAGATCCGAGAACAGGCACAGATCCGGGCAATTCTCTGCCCGGATGCGGGTGAATTTCCTACGATTGTGCCTGCCCTGTTGATTTGCCTGTTGATTTGAACGTGTTGATTTCGGTTGACTTTTGTTTCGTCACCGACGGTGACGAGGGCCGTACCTTCCTCGCCAGCGCCGAGTTCATCGGGCCGGGCGCGTCGGCATTCGTCGTCGATGCGTTCGTGCTGCGGCGCGGCGACTCGGTGGTGGCCACAGCGACCGATGCCAGCGGCAACAGCTCGGAGTTCTCGGCGCCGATTGCGATCGAGTTCCTCGACCGGGTCTTCGGCGACGATTTCGAACTCCGGCACTGATCGGCCTTCACCCGAGCGTTCGGGTGGAGGCGGTATCGACTCGCCCGGACCGGAGTCGAACGGCGGACACGCAGGGCGGCTGGACAACGCGGTCTGCGCAGGTGGCCGGAGTCCTTGCTGAACCGTGGCCTGCGCTTCGCCCTGGATCGCGTTCCGTGATAACCTCCGCACGCTTACAAAGTCGTACATATTCGAGAATCCAAGGGGCGAAAACATGCTGAAAGAAACAGGAGTCCGCCGATGGAAGTTCGGCCCGGCGATCCTCATGGTTGTCTGCCTGTCCGGGCTTGCCGTTGCCCAGGCGCCGACCAACCTCGTCGTCAACGGCTCGTTCGAAAACCGTGCCAGCCCGCCGCCGCCGACCAGCGGGTTTTCGTCCGGCGTACCGGATGATTGGGTCGATCTGCTCGAGGGAAATACCTATCTGGTGCACGAAAGCCATGTGACGGTTCCCGGAAATGCGGCAATCGACGGTGAAATCATCGTTGGCGGTGGCGGAAACATCATTCTGAGCCAGACCATCACCACGACTGGAACCGGCCCGCTCCAGGTCTCATGGTGGGCAAACAACGAAACCACGGATCCGCGGCCGGGCACGGATTTCTATTTCACCGCAGTCCAGTTCAATGACCTGGACGGAAATTTCATTGCCTGGTCGGATTTTCGTGATAATTACGATCCCGACGGTCTCACCTGGTTCGAGGAAACGTACACGACGTCGTTGGAGTTCGCTCCCGGCACTTATGAAGTCCTGCTCTTCATCGGCGGGCTGTCGAGCGCGGACGACCTGGTGGTTACCCAGTCCATGGGTTCGGTTCCGGTTCCGACCTTGTCCGCGGCCGCGATGCTTCTCCTTGCGCTGCTGCTGGTCCTTGTCGTTGCAGCCCATCAACGCAAGGCCCGCGCCTCGGGCTAGCCTCGAGACGGAATGATCGGGCCCGTGGCCCGGACAGCGGCGGGCCGGCCACCGGTCCGTCGGCTGGATAGCGAGCGCCGGCCTACGGCACTGAACGCGTCCAGATAGCGAGCCCCCAACCCCCGGCCCAAAGACCAACCCCTCACATTCAGGTCGGGTTGAGGCGCCCGGTGGGCGTTTTCACATCCAGGCCGTCGGATGCCGGGCCGCGCATCGCGTGCAACCACCCCGGAGGCAGCGTCGATCGGTCGTGCACCGAAAGCCCGGTGGCAATGATTCCGGAGCATCAGCGAAATATCTGTTCTCGATCAGGGGGCCATCAGGTTTTCCGACAGGCATTCCCCGATGCTTCTGTCTGCTCGATCGTCATCGAGTGGGGCCGAATCGAATCGGCCGTCGGATCTTGTCCCCCACCTGGAGCCACCATGAACCATTCACTGATCCTCACGACCTCGGCAGTACTGGGCCTGGGCCTGGCCTGCTCGACGGTCGACGCGCAGGATGTGCCTGCCCCCGATACCGTCTTCACGCTCGACGGTTCGCAATCGGAAGGATTCGCAATCGGCAGCGGGAACACAGCCTTCAACAGTTCCCCGGACGGGTCCATCTACAAGATCGATCTGCAGACCGGCGCGGGCGGAATTTTTGTCCCCGTCGTCGATCCGCAGAACTGCACGAAGCTCGGCATGCGCGTCGATCCTCGAACCGATTACCTGTTCGTCGCCGGTTGCGTCACCGGGACTGCGATGGTCTTCGACGCCGAGAACGGCAGCCTGTTGATGGAATATCAGCTCGGCCCGGGCGGCGGGCAATCGATCATCAACGACCTGGCGATCACCGAAGACGCGGTGTACTTCACCAACGCGCGGTTGCCGGTGGTCTACCGTCTGCCGCTGTCCGGCGACGGCCAACTCCCGGCCGATGCGAGCGGCGTGGAAGAGATCGTGCTGCCGCCCGAGTTCGAGATCGACAACGAGACCTTCTGCTGCGGCGGCAACGGCATCGTCGCGATGGACAACGGCCGGTCACTCATCGTCGGTCATTCGAACCTGGCGCGGCTCTACCACGTCGACCTGGATAGCGGCGAAGTCAATCCGGTCTCGGTCAGCCCGCCCCTGTCCGGGTTTCTGGACGGCATCGCAGCCAGCGGCCGTACGCTCTATGTCCTGACGCCCAACGGGACCGGTGGCCCGGTCGCAGAGGACTCGATCCAGGTCGTGACGCTGGGCGACGACGGGCTGACCGGCGCCCGCGAGCGGATCATCACCGATCCCGACCTGCAGGGCGTCGCCAGCGGCGCGATTGTTGGAACTTCGCTCTACGTCAACAACGCGCGCTACGAGATCTTTCCGCCGACACCGGACACCCGGTACTGGATCACCGAGCTGGAACAGGCGGTCGACGGAACGGACGTGATCACGGCCGCTCTTTCGGGGCTCTGGCACAACCCCGAGACGCCGGGGCAGGGCATCTTTCTCGATATTGCGCCCCGGATCGATCTGTTCTTCGCCGGCTGGCTGACCTGGTCGTCCACGCCG
>DATFJJ010000033.1:0-8686 GCA_035269245.1 Wenzhouxiangellaceae bacterium
ACCTGGACGTGCTGCTGGGCAAGACGCCCAGCCTCGAAATCCGCGCGACCAGTCTGGAGACACCCGCGCCCGACGAAGGCATCGCGGGCATCGACCTGAATGAAGCCGTCGATCGCGTGCTGCAGGTACCGGCCGTCGGCAGCAAGCAGTTCCTGATCACGATCGGCGACCGGACCGTTGGGGGACTGTGCGTTCGTGACCAGATGGTGGGTCCGTGGCAAGTGCCGGTGGCCGACTGCGCCGTGACACTGACCGATTATCGAAGCTATACCGGTACCGCAATGGCAGTGGGCGAGCGCACCCCGCTGGCCGTCTGGAACGCGCCGGCTTCCGGGCGCATGGCAGTTGCCGAAGCGTTGCTCAACCTGGCCGGCACGCCGCTGCGCGGTCGCAACAGGATCAAGCTTTCGGCCAACTGGATGGCGGCCGCGCGCGCGCCTGGGCAGGATTCTGCGCTGCGGGCGACCGTGGAAGCCGTCGCCGACGACTTCTGCCAGGCCCTGGCCCTGGCGATTCCCGTCGGCAAGGATTCGCTCTCGATGCAGACGCGCTGGGAAGCCGACGGTTCGGACCACGCGATGACCGCCCCGGTATCACTCAACGTGACGGCGTTTTCGCCGGTGCCGGACGTGCGTGCTTGCATCACTCCCGAACTTCGACGCGATTGCGGCGAGACCGATTTGCTGCTGCTCGCCCCGCCGGCACGGCGCATGGGCGGGTCGGCCCTGGCCATGGCATTCGGTCGCGCACTGGGCGCGGTGCCGGATGTCGAGGAACCTCGAATGCTGGCCGCATTGTTCGATGCGGTGCAGTCGATGGTGGCCGAAAAGCGTCTGCTCGCGCTGCACGATCGTTCCGACGGCGGGCTGTTGACCACGGTACTCGAGATGGCGCTGGCCGGTCATGCAGGCGTAACGCTGCAATTGCCGGATGACTGCGAGCCTGTCGCCGGACTGTTCAACGAGGAAACGGGCCTGGTCGTGCAATGCCGGGCTGCCGAAACCGGGTCCTTGCTCGAGGCGCTGGATCGGGCCGGGTTGGCGCAGTGGACAACCCGGATCGGTCGCGTCATCGTCGGGAATCAGGCCGGTGACGGCAGGCTGTCGGTGACGCACGCCGGCGCAACCGTGCTGGACCGCGACCTGGCCGATCTGAACCGGCTCTGGGCCGCCACCAGCTACAGGCTCCAGCGGCTGCGCGACAATCCCGACTGTGCCGACGAGGAATACGCCGCACTGGCTGACTGGAACCGCCCGGGCCTGCGGCCTGTCGTCACCTTCGATCGCGCCGCGCCTGAGGTCGGTAGTCGTGTCCGGCCGAGAGTGGCCGTGTTGCGGGAACAGGGTGTCAATGGCCAGCGCGAGATGGCCATGGCCTTTCACGCCGCCGGTTTTGAAGCCGTCGACGTGCACATGAGCGATCTCGAGACAGGTCGCCGGCGCCTCGACGAATTTCACGGGCTGGCCGTGTGCGGCGGGTTTTCCTTCGGCGACGTTCTGGGCGCGGGCCGCGGCTGGGCGCGTTCGATCCTGTTCAACGAAGCGATGCGCGACCGGTTCCAGCGCTTTTTCGAAGACCGCGGCAAGTTCGCGCTCGGCGTTTGCAACGGCTGTCAGGTATTGTCGTCTCTGGCTGGCGTCATTCCGGGAACCGACCACTGGCCACGCTTTGTTCACAACCGCTCGCGCCAGTTCGAGGCACGGCTGAGCCTGGTCGAAATCGTCGAGTCGCCTTCGATCATGTTCGCCGGCATGGCCGGATCGCGTCTGCCGGTGGCGACCGCCCACGGCGAGGGCCGGGCCGATTTCGGCCGCAGCGCCGACCCGGGCCAGACCCCGGTCGCCGTTCGCTACATCGACGCTGGCGGGGCGCCGGCACGGGCCTACCCGGATAATCCCAACGGTTCTCCGGAAGGCGTGACCGGATTGTGCAACGCCGACGGCCGGGTTACGATCCTGATGCCGCATCCGGAGCGGCTCTTGAGGTCGGTCAACTACTCCTGGGCGCCGCCGCAGTGGCGTGACTGGTCGCCATGGATGCGGATGTTCGAAAATGCGCGCGCCTGGCTGGATTGACGGTCGGCGGAATACATGACGAAGGAAGCGGCGTGAGCGAAAACACCAACGAATCCCGCGGGGATCAAAGCGACGAGGAAGAAGAAGAGGGCAACCCGGTCAAGGAAATGTTCCTGCTCGCGGCGCTCTACCTGCCGCTGGGGTTTTTCCTCTGGTTCTCCTTCGGCAGCGCCCTGATGTGGTTTCCTTCGAAGCTTGCCGAGTGGGCGTTGACCGGTCTGTACCCGGAGTTGTTCGAACGCGTGGTGCAGTTCGGTTATCAGCTCGAAATCCAGACGGCGATCCGGATGGAGCGCATGGTCGAGGGGCGCGTGGCGCTTCTCAACAATGACGTCAATCCGATGATCTATGCCTGGGGCATGGCGTTGTTGTTCGGCCTGATCATGGCCACACCGATGCGCGCCCGTATTCGCGCGGTGCAATTGCTGGTCGCCTACCTGGTGATTTCAGTCGTGACCGCCTGGGGCGTGTTCTGGCAGACCTGGACCGACCTGGCGTTTCGAATCGGTCCCGAGGCCGCTGCTGCGGTTGCCCAGGCGGGGCCTTCGCCGACGCTGATTGCGCTGTGCTACCAGCTGGGCTACCTGATGCTGCCGGCGGTGGTGCCGCTGGCGACCTGGATTTTGATGAACCGACCGTTCCTCGAGCGGGTCGCGTTCAACCGGCACCGCTGAACCCGAGACCATTTATGCTGTCGATAATTGCGGCAAGCCCGCGCCCGTTCATCACATAGAATCAGCCGATGGAAACCGAAGCGATCACCGCCACAGACCAGACCGACCTGCTGCCGCACGTCGGCGACCATCTCGAGGACCGGGCAGCCGACCTGTGCCGCCTGATGATCGATCAGGGCCGGCTCAGAAGCGAGGACCTGGCCCGGGCGCGCGCCTATCGCGAGCAGAACGGGGGCAACCTGCTTACGCTGCTGGTACGGCTGGGCCTGGTCTCGGAACGTGACCTGGCGGTAGCGCAATCCGGACTGCTCGATATTCCGCTTTGCATGGACAAGGATTATCCGGAGCAGGCGCCGGCCATCGATTCGATTTCGGTGCGCTTCATGAAGCAGCAGCACCTGGTGCCCATCCGGGTCGAGGAGCATGCGCTGGACGTCGTCATGGCAGACCCCCAGAACCCGGCCATGCTCAAGGCGCTGAAGATGGCGACCGGCCTCGAGGTGAGACCGCGGGTGGGTATTGCTTCGGAAATCGACAATACGATTGAAAGGTACTTCGGCGGCGGCCGCAGCGCCATGGGTCAGATCGCCGAAGGCCTGGGCACCGAAGGCGAGGGCGAGGACGAGGAGAACGTCGAACATCTGCGCGACCTGGCGTCGGAGGCGCCGGTCATCCGGCTGGTCAACCTGATCCTGCAGCGTGCGGTGGAGGCCCGGGCTTCCGATATTCACATCGAGCCGTTCGAGAACCGGCTGAAGGTGCGCTACCGGATCGACGGCGTGCTGCAGGAAGTCGAGGCGCCGCCGGCGCGCTCGACCGCCGCGGTAATCTCGCGGGTCAAGATCATGGCCAAGCTCAACATCGCCGAGCGCCGGTTGCCGCAGGACGGGCGCATCATGCATCGCGTGCAGGGCAAGGAGCTCGACCTGCGCGTATCGACCGTGCCCACGTCGCACGGCGAGAGCGTCGTCATGCGTATTCTCGACCGCGAAGCCGTGACCCTTGATTTCGGCAGCCTGGGTTTCGCCGACGATACCCGCGATGCGTTCATCCACGCGCTTGAAATGCCGCACGGCATCATTCTTGTCACAGGTCCGACGGGTTCGGGCAAGACCACTACGCTGTATACCGCGCTTTCCCAGCTGAACTCGCCGGCGCGCAAGATCATTACCGTCGAGGACCCGGTCGAATACCAGCTCGAGGGCGTCAACCAGATCCAGGCCAAGTCGTCGATCGGGTTGAACTTTGCCGCCGCGCTGCGCGCGATCGTGCGCCAGGATCCGGACGTGATCATGATCGGCGAGATGCGCGACCTGGAGACTGCCAAGATCGCGATCCAGTCGGCGCTGACCGGTCACCTGGTGCTCTCGACGTTGCACACCAACGACGCCGCCGGCGGCGTGACCCGAATGCTGGACATGGGCGTCGAAGATTATCTGCTGACCTCCACGGTCAACGCCATCATGGCCCAGCGGCTGGTGCGCCGGCTGGATCCGGACACGCGTGAGGCGTTCGAGGTGTTGCCCGAAATGGTCAAGGAACTGGGCCTGCGCCCGCTCACAGACGCCGATCCGATCACGCTCTACCGACCAGGCACATCGGAAGTCAACCCGACCGGGTACAAGGGTCGCTCCAGCATCGTCGAATTGCTGACCATGTCCGACGAGATCCGCCGCATGGTGATGCGCCAGGCCACGTCGGGGGAAATCGAGCGCCAGGCCCGGGCCGAAGGCATGCGCACCATGTACCAGGACGGCATGCGCAAGGCGCTGCTCGGCGTGACCAGCGCCGAGGAAGTCCTGCGCGTGACCCAGGAAGCTTGATGGCATTGTTCACCTACAAGGCGGTCACGCCCTCGGGCGAGATGCTGACCGGTGAAATGGAAGCGCCCAGTGCAGACCTGGTCGTCGAACACATCCAGGAGACCGGCAATATCCCGATTCAGGCCAAGGAAGTCTCGGCCGGGTTCCGCCTGGAAACGCTGTTCCGCGGCCGTCAGGGGCTGACCCAGCGCGAGATCGGCGACCTGACCGGCCAGCTGGCAACGCTGTTGGGCGCCGGTCTGCCGCTGGACCGTTCGCTGGGCATTCTGGTCGAGCTCGCCGAGAACGAGCGGGTCGAGCAGATGCTGTCCAAGGTGCGCGACCGCGTGCGCGAGGGTATCTCGTTGTCGGAGGCGCTGGAAGAGCGTCACGGCGTGTTCTCCCGCTTCTACATCAACATGGTGCGGGCCGGCGAAATGGGCGGCGCACTGGACCAGACCCTGGCCCGGATGTCGGAATATCTCGAGCGGGCCAAGGAGCTCAAGGACGGCGTGGTATCGGCGCTGATCTACCCGGCGCTGCTGGTGATTCTGGCGATTGCCTCGCTGATGCTGCTGATGGTCTACGTGATTCCGCAGTTCACGCCGATGTTCGAGGATTTCGGCGGTGAATTGCCGTGGCTGACCCGGGTGGTGATCTTTGCCGGCGACACGCTGAAGAACTTCTGGTGGGGTCTGATCGCGATCGCCGTGCTGGCCGTGCTCTGGTTTCGCGGGCAGATGCAGAAGCCGGCCTCCCGGCTGCGCTGGGACGGCCGTTTTCTGAATACCAAATGGGTGGGCGACGCGATCGCAAAGATCGAGATGGCACGCCTGGCCCGCACCACCGGCACGCTGCTGATCAACGGCGTGCCGCTTCTGTCGGCGATTTCGATCGCGCGCAACGTGATGACAAATACGGTTCTTCGCGAGGACGTCGGCGAGGCGGCGAAGAAGGTCAAGACCGGTGCGCCGCTGGCCAGGGCGCTTAACGAAAGCGGAAACTTTCCGCGCCTGGCGTTACAGATGATCAACGTCGGCGAGGAAACCGGCCAGCTCGACGAGATGCTGCTGAAGGTGGCCGATACCTACGACCGGGAAGTACGCACCACCATAGACCGCATCATGGCCATGCTGGTGCCGGCGCTCACGTTGGGGCTGGCGGCGCTGATCGGCGTCATCGTCATGTCGGTTCTGATGGCGATCCTGAGCATCAACGAACTGGTCGCCTGAGGAGCCCGCCTGGTTTGCGACCCGCTTTAATCCGGCGCAGCCGGGCCCTGCAGCTGCGGCGTTTCGCTCGGTCGCGCCACACGATCTGCGGATTTTCCGACTGAAACGTGCTTCGCGCAGAGTTGTTCAGAGGTTCCCGGGCCACATTCTCCGGGCCACAAGGTTGCCTTGCGCGCGATATTGGGGGAATCTTTCGGCCCCTGGCTGTCATAATTCCATATGAAGCAACAAATCAAGGCTGTAAACATGAAAAATACTTCGCAGGGCTTTTCCCTGATCGAACTGCTGGTTGTCCTGGTCATCCTCGGCCTGATCGCCGGCCTCGTCGTACCCAATATCATGGGCCGAGGAGAAGACGCCAAGTCGCGTACCGCGGTTGCCGAAGTCCAGCGTCTGTCCATGGCGGTGGACGAGTTCTACCTGGATACCGGCCGGGCGCCGCGCGAACTGCGCGAACTGGTCGAGAAACCTGGCAACGTATCGAACTGGAACGGGCCCTACATCAACGAGTCGAATCTGAACGACCCCTGGGGCAACCAGTACACTTACCGGTTCCCGGGCGAACACCGCGACTTCGATATCTTCAGTCCCGGCCGGGACGGACAGCCGGGCGGCGAGGGCCCTGATCGCGACATCGCGAACTGGAATCTTTGACCTCGGCCCCCGCAGCTCACGTCCACATGATCACGTGACGTCGAATGACGCAACCCCTGTGCAGAACAAGAACCGTGCGCCCTGATTCGGGCTTCAGCCTGATCGAGCTGATGGTCGTCATGGTGCTGGTGGTCGGTTTGTTCGGCCTGGTCGGCACCTCCATTTCCCGTTCCGTGGGCGGCGCAGAGCTGCGTAACGAGGTGCGCGAAATCATTGCCGGTCTGCGCCACACGCGCGGGCAGGCCATCGTCAAGCGTACCGAGATGGTGTTCCGTGCCGATGCCGACAAGCTGACCTGGCAGGCGGCCGGACGGGAGCGGCAGCAACTGCCGGACGGGCTGGACATCACCTTGACCACGGCACGCTCGGAAATGACCGGCGAGAACGCCGGCGGCATTCGGTTCTTTCCCGACGGATCGTCTACCGGCGGCAGCGTGCTGCTCTCGGTAGACGACCGCAAGTGGTATGTCACCGTCGGCTGGCTGACCGGTGAGATCAGCCAGGATCCGCCGGAGGACGCCCGGTGAGCCCCGTTCGGCACTCAGCCCGAAATTGCGCAGGAGCGGTCTCCGGCCGCCAGCGCTCGGGCGCGGGTGGCCGTTCGGGCCGGCCAGCATGCGGTGTCCCGAATGCCGCGCCTTCCGGCCAGCGCGGCTTTACCCTGATCGAAGTCATGGCCGCCTTCGCCATCTTCGCGGTCCTGTTCGGCGTGTTGCTGCAGATTTTGTCGACATCTATCAGCAACACCCGGCGATCCGGCGATTTCACGCAGGCCGCGCTGCTGGCCCAGAGCCAGCTCGACATGATCGGCATCGAGTCGCTGCCGCAACCGGGCCAGTCCAGCGGCCGTTACAACGACGAGTACAGCTGGGAGCTGATCATCGAGCCTTACCAGATATCCGACGACCGCGGTGTGCTCTTCGAAGATCTGCCAATCGACCTGTACTACGTGGGACTGACCGTGTTTTGGGGCGAAGGCCGCTACGAACGATCGGCGCTTTTCGAGACGTTGCGCTCGGTTGACCGCTTCTACGCCGAGCGAGAGGCGCAGCGAGGATGATGGCATTCAACATCAATATGGCCCGCACGAGGCAGGTCGGGTCGGCCGTGACGGATCGGCTCGTAGGAGCGGTCTCCAGGCCGCGATCAGCGCATTGGACGATTCGGCGCCGGGAGACGCCTTCTACGGTGGGTCGTAGCCGGCGCGCCTGCAAAGCGGCCCACCGCGATTCGACCCCAGGCTACGGCAGTCAGTCGGGCTTCACGCTGATCGAGCTGCTGCTGGCCACGGCGCTGATCGCGCTGATCATGGCGATGGCCTACGGTGGATTCCGCGCCGGCGTGCGCGCAACGTCTTCCGGTGAGGAGCTCATCGAGGAGACCAATCGTCTGCGCGTGGTGCACCAGTTCATTCGTCGCCAGATCGCCCATTCGCGGCCGCTGATCATCGAGCAGGACGGCCAGGATGTTATCCGTTTCGAGGGTGAGTCGGAGCGAATTCGCTTCATTGCGCCGATGCCGGGTTACCTCGGGTTCGGCGGTCCGTACGTGCAGGAATTGCGGGTCGAGCGCGGCGATGTCGGGGTGGACCTGGTCTTCGCTTTCGCGATGCTCAACGGCTATGAGCCGGGAGACCTGAATCGCGATCCGCCGGTGACATTGCTCGAGGATATTGGCAGGGCCAATTTCGAATTCCTTGGTTACGACGAGGACGGCGAATCGGTATTCTGGAGCGATTTCTGGGAGCCGGTTGACCAGGTGCCGCTGTCGGTTTCGCTCAGGTTTTCCATGGAGCGCGACAATGGGCTGTTCTTTCCCCAACTCGTCACGCCGGTCATCATCGACTCAGGCGGAGGGGTCGCGCCCAGGAGTGTGGACCCGGCCGACATCCGAGCACGGATGATGGGCGTGGACCGGCAGCGCAGTCGGCGCTGATGAGTCCCGAGTTGCTGAAAGGCCCGGGATCGGGCAACAGCAGGGGGATCGCGCTGATCGTCGTGCTCTGGATGCTGGCGCTGTTGACCATCATCATAGGCACCTACGCCGTGCTGGCCCGCACTGAAACGCTGCAATCGCGTTTCCTGTTCGATACGACCGATGCCCGCTACGCCGCCGAGGCCGGCCTGCACCGGGCGGTTGTCGAATTGCGCAACCCGGACATGGAGACGCGCTGGGTGGCCGATGGCCGCCCGTACGAATTCGGCTTCGGCAATGCCCGGATCGAAGTACGCATTACCGATGAAACAGGA
>DATFJJ010000034.1:0-8455 GCA_035269245.1 Wenzhouxiangellaceae bacterium
CGCGGCGCATGCGCAGGTGCTTGTAGAAGCCGGGCATGGGCCAGGGGCTGTCTAAAGCGGCATGGTTGTTGGAATTGGCCAGCCAGCCTTGTTCGGGATTGAGCGCGAACGGGCGCTGCGCGGCCGGAACAAAGCCGCCCCAGTGATTCTGCGGATCTGCGCCGTCCAGCGTGGTGTAGAACGCTTCGTGCCGCCGTAGCGGAATCGGCGTCGATTGCACATAGCCGATGTTGCCGGCCCGGTCGGAATAACTCCAGTTGACCGAAAGCGCACCCATGTCGCTGGCTGCCACCCGAAAAGCTTCAAAATCTCCGGCGCGATTTATCTCCAGGCCATTGGCGATCAGGCGCGCGACCGGCAGTTCGAATCCGGCCCAGCGGAGCACGTCCGCGCCGGTGTCATCGCGTTCAAGCACCAGTCCGTAGCGCGTGTTCGCGATTCTGCGCACTACGGGCTGATCCAGGTCTCGCACATGGAAGGTTTCCTCCCGTTCGACAATCGGAAAAACACCGTCCGGTCCAACCAGAAGATCGGAATTCTTCGGTGATCGCTCGAATCGGTAAACCTCGTACAAGTCCACCGGCGCCACGGTGAAGGCGAACGCGATCCGACCGTTGTGTCCCATGGCGACGAACGGCAGTCCCGGTGGGGTGACACCGACCACGTCGAGCGTCTCTTCGGAATGGATGCCGGCGGCGTACCAAAGGCCCGGGGCCATGGTGTAGTCCAGATGCGGGTCCGAGGCGTGCAGCGCGGAGCCGCTGGCGGATTTTTCCGGCGCCACAACCCAGGTGTTGGAAGCCTCGGTCATCCGCTGGGCCGGCACGCTGGGCACGCCCCAGGCCGGTAGCTCGCCCAGCCATTCGGCGGCGGGCCGCCCCCCGACTTTCGCCGCTTCGCGCCAGGCTTCGGCCAGCCGCTGGACCAGGGTCGTCGGATACCACGTCTGGTAGTAGGCCAGCATCAGAACGTCCGACACGCGCCAGGCGCGCGGCTTTCGCCCCAGCAGCGCGAAAGCCGGGGGCAGCTGCCGGCCGCTTTCGATGCGCGCGTTGATGCCGCCGACGTAGGCTTCGAGCAGGGTTTCGATTTCGGGTGCAAGATCGGGCGGATCGCGTTCGATGCGTCGGGCAAAGCCGTACTGGCGGTGCAGAAGATCGCTTTCCAGCCCGGCCAGGCCGACGATCTCGGAAATCTCGCCGCGCGCCACGGCGCGCAACAGTTCCATCTGGAAAAGACGCTCTCCGGCGTGCAGCCAGCCCAGCGCGCGCAACCCGTCGGCATCCGTTTCGGCGTAGATACGCGGAATGCCGCGCTCGTCGAACAGGATTTCTACCGGCTGCGAAAGGTCGGGTACTTGTTGCGTCCCGTCCATCGGCATCAGACTGCCCCCCAGGTACATGCGGCCGCCGAACCAGACGGCCAGCAGCAGCGCGGTGAACGAAAGCAGGCTGGTCAGCAGTATTCTGGAAAATGAAAGCTTGGCTTGCATCGGGGTCATTGCCTGAGAATGATTCAGCATTATGCACACCGTCTTTTTCAATCATGGTCATGAAGCCTATCTGGACAATTCCGGAACCGGAATGCTGTCGGGCGATTCGGCCGTTTAAGGAACCTCTGATTGAATAGCTGCGGGCGCGACGGGTCTTTGCGGGTTGCTCCGGCGTGGCTTGGGTGAGCGCGGTTTGGTTGTTCCAAATAAGCGAGCCCGATTGCCAAAACAATCGCGGCGGAGCGCCCGCAAGGCCCCGTCCCGTAGGGTTTCAGTCGGAAAAGCCGCATCTCGCGCGTTGCGACCCTCGGCCGTAGCTATGGCTACTGTCACTCGGGCCGCCCCACACGATCTGCGGCTTTTCCGACTGAAACGCGCTCCGCGGGTATTCAATCAGAGGTTCCTTACCAAACGCGGATACACTACCGGCCTTTGACAATGGGCCAACAACAATGCCTAGAGCAACTGAAATCAAACGCGGATTCGTAATGGAACACGACGGCCGGGTCTGGGCCGTGCGCGATCTTTCGCGCTCAACGCCCACCGCACGCGGCGGCGGGACGCTGTTCCGTTTCAAACTTGAAGCCATACCCGGAGGCGATCGCCAGGAACTGACGCTCAAGGGCGACGACATGGTGCGCGAGGCTGACCTGGTTCGCCGGCAGTCGACGTTTTCCTACCGCGACGGCGATGAATTCGTGTTCATGGACGACGAGGATTTCAGCCAGTACACCCTCAACCTCGATGCCATGGGCGATGCAACGGGTTTCATCACTGACGGCCTCGCCGGCGTCTACGTGCTGCTGATCGAGGGTACGCCGGTCGCCATTCAACTGCCGCAGTCGGTGGAGCTCGAAGTCACCGACACCGCGCCGGTGATGAAGGGCGCGACCGCCAGTCGATCGAACAAGCCGGCCACCACGGAAACCGGTCTGGAAGTGATGGTGCCGGACTACGTGACGCCGGGAGAGCGGATCAAGGTCAATACGGAAAGCGGCGAGTTCATGGGTAGGGCCTGAGAACCTCTTGAGAGCTATTGCGAGTACGTCTGGCGGGGCGTCCGGCGTACTCGAAATCCTCATGCACTTGAACGTAAACTGGTGATCGTGCGCGGAGCTCGCCCCGGCCTCCGATCCCGGGTGGCCACCGTCAGTCAGCCGCCGGCGACGCTCTCAGGGCGTTTTTCATCGATTAATTTGGATCATTGATGCCTGAAGAAAACAAAAAATCACTTGAGGCGTTGCGCGGTGAGCTGGATCGCATCGACAAGGAACTGATCGAGCGCGCGTCCGAGCGTCAGCGAATCGTCTCGGAGATCGGGCGGATAAAAAAAACGGCCGGGCGGCAGTTGCGCGATTTCCGACGCGAGCGCCAGGTGCTGGACGGCGTTCGTGCGCATGCCGAGGGATGTGGGCTGGACCCGGGCGTGGCCGAGCGCCTGCTGACAACGCTGATCGAAGCTTCGCTGACCCGTCAGGAAACCGAGCGCGTGGCGCTTTCGGCTCGCGGCGAGGGTCAGCGGGCGCTGGTCATCGGCGGGGCCGGGCGGATGGGTCGCTGGCTGGTCCGCTTCCTCGACAGCCAGGGCTTCGACGTCTCGATTGCCGATGCCGCGGTGGATAGCGACGGCGTGAGCGAATTCAGCGATTGGCGGTCGGCACCGCTGGACGTGGACCTGATCGTGGTCGCCGCGCCCATCGATGCCAGTCGGCGGATCATCGACGAATTGGCTCGTATACGGCCGACCGGCCTGATATTCGACGTCGCGTCGATCAAGGCGCCGTTGGTCGATGCACTTCGGCGCGGAGCAGAGGTGGGGCTGAATATCTGCTCGGTGCACCCGATGTTCGGGCCCGACACGCGCTTGCTGGCCGGCCACCATGTGCTGCTGGCCGACTGCGGCAACACCGGCGCCGTGACTCGCGCGCGCGCGCTGTTCGACGAAACGATGGCGTCACTGGTGGAGGTGTCGCTGGATGAGCACGACCGGCTGATGGCCTGGGTGCTCGGACTTTCGCACGCGCTCAACGTGGCCTTTGCCGCGGCGCTGGCCGATTCCGACATGGACGCCGGTCAGCTGGCTGCGATTTCGTCGACTACGTTCCAGCGCCAGCTCGACATCGCCACCGACGTTGCCGGGGAAAATCCCGAGCTCTACTTCGAAATTCAACGGCTCAACCCTTATGAAAGCGGGGTGCTGGCGTCGCTGCGCCGCGCGCTGGCGTCGCTGGAGTCCTCGGTGCTGAAAGACGATTCGAAGACCTTCGTCGGCCTTATGCAGCGCGGCGCCGACTGGACCGACCGACATCGCGATGCACGCGATGGTGAACGCACGGCCGGCGAACGCGACTGAACATCAACCCAACCAGGACGATCTGACTCATGACCGACCCGCAACGCGTCGGATTCCGCGCGCGTCTTGGACGCTGGATCGAGAGCGCCGGCCCGCGCAACTTCATCATCGCGCTGATCCTGATCAATGCCGTGATTCTCGGGCTGGAAACCTCGTCTGCGATCATGGAGAGGATCGGTGGTGTTCTGATTCTGATCAACCAGGTAGTGCTGGCGGTTTTCGTCCTCGAGATCCTGATCAAGCTCTACGCGTTCGGCTTCAGGTTTTTCAAGTCCGGCTGGAATGTGTTCGATTTTCTTATCGTCGGCATCGCGCTGGTGCCGGCCACCGGGCCGCTGGAAGTGCTTCGCGCACTGCGAATATTGCGTGTGCTGCGCCTGCTGTCGCAGGTCCAGCGCCTGCGCAACATCATAGAATCCCTGATGCGGGCGCTGCCCGGAATGGGCTGGACCGCGGCGTTGTTGCTGCTGGTGTTCTACATCTTTGCGGTGATGGGCACGATGATTTTCGGTGAAGCCTTTCCCGAGTACTGGGGCCATCTGGGGAGGAGCTTCTTTTCGCTGTTCCAGATCATGACGCTGGAATCTTGGTCGTCGGGCATCGCCCGGCCGATGCTCGAAGAGTTTCCGCTTTCGTGGATGTTCTTCGTCCCGTTCATCCTTGTCTCGAGTTTCATGGTGCTGAACCTGTTCATCGCCATCATTGTCAGTGCCACCAATGCGATCCACGAAGACGAAGAGGCCGATGAGCGCCGCCAGTTGCTGGCTGAACTCAGAAAGATCAACCGGCGGCTGGAGCACCTTGAAGAAGCGACCGAGCGAAAATAAGGGTCTGACTTCGGTGTTGTCGATCTGCATGGCCAACGCTCGCTGACAGTTCAACGCGAGCAAGCCCAGACTGAAATCCTGACCCCGGGGCCACCAATAACATCGTGCACGTCGTAAAACCAGCAACCCCATTCTGTACCGATGGTGCAAAAATGCAAATCATGGATTCGGTTCGCATCGATAAATGGCTTTGGGCCGCGCGGTTTTTCAAGACGCGTTCGCTGGCGCAGGCGGCTGTTCGCGGGGGTCATGTTTCGGTCAACGGGCATGCCTGCAAACCGGCGCGTGCAGTGAGCACGGGCGACCGGCTGCGGATCGTGCGAGGCGAGATCGAGTTCGAAATCGTGGTGGAAGGCCTGGCCGACAAGCGCGGGTCGGCCAGCGTGGCCCAGACCCTGTATGCGGAAACACCGGCCAGCGTCGAAAAGCGCCAGTTCGCAGCCGAGCAGAAGCGGTTGACCCGCCAGTCGGCGCCGGACGGTCGTCCCGACAAGCGCGAACGGCGAAAGATTCGCTCGTTCACGGGGAAGCGTTAGCCGCTCTTCGTGCGGGGCTTGGGCTGCGAGTGTGCCCCGCTTCTTGTCGTTCGTGGTTAAAAAGCCCTTAGGAACAGTTATCTACGCGAAAATCCTCAGCCCTTTCCGCGCACGAAGTGATCGTCGAGATAGCGGTTGATCTCGCGCTCCACGGCAGGCTTGAGGTAGCTCAGAAAGAAACCCAGCTTTGCATGCACGTGGACGCACTCGGCATCCACTTCGATCTCGCCGTGACAGCCGGCGCGCTCGAACAGGATTACGTCGCCGTCCCATCCGTAGTCGACGTCGAATTTCTCCGAGAGATCGCGGGCCAGATCGTCGGCCACCTGCTGGGCACCTTCGAGATCGAAGGAATGGGTCTTGCGGATATCGATTTCGCTCATTGAGCAAGTGTAGCCGATGATCGTTGTTGGCTCGCTTGAAAAGCGAGTTACACGAAGAACACGAAGGAGGCACCACGAACACGAAAGCACGAAGATGAAGAAGTATCAGAACCAAAAGCCTTTCTTCGTGACCTTCTTCGCGCTCTTCGTATCCTGCTTTTCGGCTTGCCGGCCCTTCGGCGTCACAGACTGGTTCGCGGCGGGACCATCGCGCTGGCCAGGATCAGACCTGTGGCCAGCGCGACGGCGATCATGATTGCCAGAAAGCCGGTTTCAATACCCGAAAGCAGATCCTGGCTGACCAGCGCGGAAAGACTGCGCATGCCGATCGAGCCGGGTACCAGCAGGATCAGACCGGGCAGATGCATGATGGAGCCCGGCCGCTTCGACCAGCGCGCATAGAGATTGCCGGCGATGCCCACCATCAACGCGCCGATGAATGCCGCCAGCACCGGGGAGCCAAGCAGGCCGCCGAAGTTGCTCGTCGTCCACGCCAGCAGGCAGGCGAGCACGATCCAGATCCAGTCCCGCCAGAACGCCTGAAACAGCACGACGAATCCCAATGCTGCGGTTGCCAGGCCGACGGGCACCAGCCAGCCGGGCAGGGCGGAGGCCGGGACCAGCGGCACCGGCCCGGTAAACTGCTGCGCCACCCAGCTGCCCAGCGCGAGGCCCACAGTGAGCAGTGCGAATACGACAATGGTCGAGGCCAGCCGAGCCGCCCCGGAAACCTGGTGCCCGGTGGCCAGCTCTCGGGTCGCTGCGGTCAGCTCCATGCCCGGCACCAGGGTGATCATTCCGGCGATCACGGCCGGCATCAATGCCGTTTGCGGGTCGAGCCCGCACCACAACGTACCGACCAGCGTCACCAGGCCCGCGCTGAGCGGATTGAGGAGTCGGGACAATTCGGCCCGCTTCCAGAGCAAGAGCACACTGGTGCCTGTAATGCTGCCCAGCAGTCCGGCCAGTATCGCTTCGCGCCAGCCGCCGCCGATCAGCGTGCAGGCGCCGGCTGAGACCAACACGTAGGCCATCAGCAAGGTGACTCCGCGATGATGGGCCGGGCGGGCATCGATTTCGCGCACCCGGGCATCGGCCGCCACCGGATCCAGCGCTCCGCTGGCCAGCGCCTCCATGACTTCCGTGAGTTCGGACAGCTTGCCGAGGTCCGGCCCTCCGGGTTCGACCCGCGCCAGGTAGGTCTGCTGGCGATTGCCGTCGCCCAGCGATGCAATCAATGCGGTCGGCGTGCAGAAAAATTCCGCGGTAAGTCCCAGGCGCTCGGCCATGATCTGCATCGCAGACTCCAGCCGGTGTGCCGGCGAGCCGACACGCAACAGTGCCCGCCCCAGATTCAGGACCAGCGTTGCGTAAGGACTGGATTCGTACGGCTGCGCGACAGCGGCGTCGAGTTCGGGATTCATGGCCGGCTCCATGAGAATCAGGACGCGATGGTAACCGGTGGGATGGCTGGTCGTTTGGTCGATGGTCAGGAGTGGGGAGGTCGCGTCCAATTCCCTGACCGACTGCCATCCCTTGGGTTTCAGGTTTCGGGTTTCCGGTTTCCGGTTTCCGGAAACCGGAAACCGGAAACCCCTGTCTCCGCTCCAACCGCTAACATGTTGCTTCCCTTTCAGTGGTCGGAGTTCCCCATGAAGCGCGAAGAAATCGATTTCCCCGCCGAGCACGACCCGTTGCGCGATGATGTCGGCGAGCTTGGCAGCATGGTGGGCGATCTGCTGCGGGAGCAGTGCGGAGAACGTCTTTTCATGCGCGTAGAGACCGCTCGGGCCGCGGCCATAGACCGACGCAACGGCGCGACCGGAAGCGATGCACTGGGGAACCAATGCCGTTTCGACGAGCCGACGCAGGCATTGGATTTCGTGCGCGGGTTCGCCGCGTGGTTTCGAATGGTGAACCTGGCCGAGCAGGTGCACAGGATACGGCGCCAGCGAGCCTGGGCCACCGGCAAGGAACCCCAGCCCGAGAGCCTGGAGGCGGTTCTCAGGGGCTTGCGCGACGATGGTCTGGATTTCGACGAATTCGAGCCCATGCTTGCGGACCTTCTGATCGAGCCGGTGCTGACGGCGCATCCCACGGAAGCCACGCGGCGCTCCATTCTCGAGAAGGAACAGCGCATGGCCGAGTACCTGGTCCAGCGCTTCGACACCACGCAATCAGCGCGCACCTTGCACCGTCTGATCGATCGCGTGAGAATGGAACTGACGATCGCCTGGCAGACAGCCGAGCAATCGGCGGTGCGCCCGACTGTGGCGGATGAAGCCGAGCATGCGCACTATTACCTGGCCAACGTGCTGTACCGGGTAACGCCGGTATTGCATGAGAATCTGGCCGAAGCCATCCAGGCGGTCTGGGGCGTTGACGTCAATCCAGCCCGGTTGCCGGCCATTCTGCGCTTCGGTTCCTGGGTGGGCGGCGACATGGACGGTAACCCGAACGTGGGCCCCGACACGGTGCTGGATACGCTGGCCGAGCAGCGCCGGCAGGTTATCGGCAATTACCAGCGCGAGGTCCGGCGACTCAACCGGCTGCTCAGCCACACGCTAGGCCGCATCAAGGTCCTGGACGAATTGCATGAGCGCCTCGATCACTACGACGTGCAGATGCCCGATGTCGCCGCGCGGTTGCCCGAACGCTATGCCGACATGCCTTACCGCAGACTGCTTTATTTCGCCGATCGGAAGCTGTCGCAAACGCTCGCCGATGAGCGGGGAGGTTACCGCGACGCGGACGAGTTTCTGGCTGACCTCGGGCTTATCGCAGACAGCATGCTGCTGCATCGCGGCGAGCGCGCGGGGTTGTTTCCCCTGGACCGCCTGCGCCGGCGGGTCGGCATCTTCGGA
>DATFJJ010000035.1:0-14761 GCA_035269245.1 Wenzhouxiangellaceae bacterium
GCCGATTATTACGGAATATGGGGGGTTCAGCAAGAACGCTCGATCAGCAAAGACAACCGGCGCCGGATCCCGGCTCGGCCAATCTGGAAGTGACCGCGTGTATTCAAGCCCGCAAACTCGCTTCGCACGAAGAGACCATCGACGTTGTTACAGCGGCGCTCGGTTGCGGTCGGGCTGGGTTCATCAGAGTGCCGGCAAAGGCGGCCAGGAAAAAGGGGGCAGCTACATCACCGCCACATCTCTTCCGGCTAGCGTTTCGCGCCCGGCCAAGTTTTTCGGGCCCTCCCTCTTTACTGAAAGCAAGTACGGAAAGGAATGTTGAATCACCGCGTAAGATTTGGGCGTGTGGTTCGTCTATAGGGTGCATTCCACAGGAGACGATAATGCACCTGCTCTCAATTTCAGATTCCTCGCCGCCAATGACCGGGAAAGCTGCAACGGAACTTGATCTCGACGTGCTCGCGATTGAGCACGGTCGCGCCGTTTTCAGGGCCGCGTTCCGGGTGATCGGCGATCGTGCGCTGGCCGAGGACATTCAGCAAACCGTGTTTGTGCGCCTGATAGAGAAACCTCCGCGCCGGCCAATCGAAAACTGGAAGTCCTATCTGTGCGCCATGGCGACGCGCGCGGCGATCGACGAGCTTCGGAGATCCCAGCGCTGGCAGCGCCTGACCGGAGCGAGGCTGGCGAGCAGGGTTTCGCCCGAGCCCCAACCCGCCGCTGCGCTCGACGGCCACCACCGGGCGCAAAGCCTTCGACTGGCCTTGGGCCGCATCCCCAGGCGCCAGGCCGAATGTTTTGCCCTGCGGTTGTTCGACGGGCTCGAGCTGGCCGAAATCGCCGGGTTGCTGTCGATCTCGCCGAACGCCGTAAGCGTCACGCTGAACCGCGCCGTCAATGCAATTCGCGATCGCATCGACGTCATCGAATCCCGTGCCCAGGAGACCCGCTCATGAACAGCCAGACCATCAAACAGACAAATGACGACCGGCTGCAGAAATATATCGATGCCGTTGTCGAACAAGACCCCGAGGCTGCGCATGCCGACCGTGCCCAGCGCAGACTGGTCGAGCGCCTTGGCCGGGCCAAATCCGACGCAGGAACGGGAATTGCGGGCAGGCGCTGGGGCTGGGCGACGGCCGCAGTCGCCGCCGTGTTGCTGCCAGCCCTGCTGTGGATGCCGGGCCCCGGCAGTGCGCTCGCCTTCGCCGAAGTTCAGCGCTACTTCACCGATTTCGAAACGCTGACCACACGAATGACCACACGCGTGGGCGGGAAAGCTATCGTTGAAATGACCATCCGCATCGATGAAAGGGACCGGGTACGTCTGGATTCCGGCAACGGCTTCAGCTATGTAATCGATCCGAACAAGTCGATGATGCTGCAGCTCTTTCACGACCAGAAACAGGCGCTGCTGGTGCCGCTGGCCGAGCGGGGTCCGGACGCGGGCGGCGACGGTCTGGACTGGCTTGCCGACATTCGTGAGTTTAAGGGGCAGGCCGAGCTGCTCGAAGAAACCGCCGTGGTTCAAGGCCAGGAGGCATTTGGCTTCAGACTGGAGGCCGGTGGCCTGGACATGACGCTGTGGGCCGCCGAGAGCGGCAAGCCGCTCAGCCTCCAGATGGCCGGACCGGCTGGGCTAGAGACGCGGCTGAGCTTCGAATTCGACCGGCCGCTGGACCAGGAAGTCTTCGCGCTGGCAGTACCGGCCGACTATGGGCTGCTTGGTTCGGACCGGTCAGACGACCCTCTTGACTGATCCTGAACCACCGTCGCAATCGGCCCCCCGGGCCGGGCGGCGGCTTTTCTTGACCGGAAGGTGGAAAGCAGACGCACACTCTGCTGCCAACCGGGATCGGACGGTTGCTTAAAGAGTGTCCGTCTTTCCGTGCACCATTGCATCTGCAATGATCAGGAACCACTATGCGAGCCGTTATCGAAAAGCTCTCTCGATGCTTCTTGAGGCCGGCGCCGCCGTCCCGCTCCGGTCCGGACGGCCAAGTGACCAATGGGGGGCGCCGATGCACCACAATTTACGGAGCGAATTCGCTACTCACGGTCAATGGGTGCGTAATCGGCAGTTCAAGTACGTTTTTGGAGTCGGGGGCTTTCGACCCCCCTACCGATCGGACAGATCCTCGAGTTCCGGAAGCGGTGGTTCCGGGCCGCGCTTGCGCCAGGTTCGCCAGTAGCGTTCCAGCCGCTTGACGAACCTGGCGGGCGGTTCGGCGTACAGGACCAGGCCGCCGCGGTCGGCCCGGCGTTCGAGATCTTTGCGGGCGGTGGCCGCCAGAACGCGCACGCGAGCCACCGCGTCTTTGCCGCCATAACGGTCCGGAGCCTCGTCGAGCCGTTCGACGAGCACTGCCAGATCGTGGGCGTCGCCGAGCGTGCTTGACAAGGCGTGAAAACCGCTGGTCAGCGGGTCCAGGATGTACGGCGCGCAGTTTTCGATCAGTCGAAGGTGGTACCAGCTGTACTTGCAGCGCTTGCGCCACTCGTGAAAATCCTCGGGATCGCGACTTTCGGCCGCCGCTTTCATCGCTTTCCGACCACGGCGGTATGTCTTCTTCAACCCGGCGCCCACCGCATGCCAGTCATCCGCCTCGAATTCAGCATCCATGCAGCGGGCCAGGCCGGTTTCGATCAGGTGGCGCGCGTGCTCGATTGCGTCGCGTTGTTCGCGCACGTCCTTCGAGGCGGCCCTCGCGTCGGCCGCCAAACCCTCGCGGATAGCGGCCAGCGGTCGGCGATTAACGTCGCGTCCTGTGGCCCACCCCTCCAGGTGATCAAACGTCTCGAGCACGGCATGCGCGTCGCGGAAGGGGGCGAGCACGCGCGCGGCATCGCGAAACGCGACGTTGCCGGGTTTGTAACGATCCCCGATTACCGGCCGGACGAGCCGAAGCAGGCCGCGCAGCTTCTTGCAGCGCTTGCGGCAGTCGTGAATGGCTTCCTCGATTTCGTCGTCACTTGCGGAGGCCGGCCCGATCGTCAAATCGGCCAGCGCCTTTGCCGTTTGCTCCTTTGCGATGCGACGAACGGCTGCAGACACCGGTTCGCCTTTTTCGATGCGGTATGACATGTTCCGGCTCCGTATCGTCGTTTCGCTACACCGCGGATGCAGGCAGCTGGCCGTAAATCTGCACGAGTCAGTGGCACTACGGATCCAATATAGCCGGACGGCGGAGCGTTGCCCAGCCGGCTTCAGCGGCTCCACGGCTTCGAGCGGGACTTATTTCGTGAGCGGCGCCGGCCGATCGCCATGGTCGCCGCCGGGATGCAGCCGCCTCGCGATCGCGGCGGCCGAGAGTCGCCCGAATTCGACGTAGCTTTGTTCCGAAGGATGAAACCCGTCGTCGGAGAAGCTGCCTGGCCGGGCTTCGAAAGCCAGCGGAATGTGCACGGACTGCGGATAGCCATTCAGTGCCTCGCGCAACACCCGGTCAAACTGCCGGGCGCGCAGTCCGAAAACCGCGCGCAAAGGCTGCGGCAGGGCCGGGAAGTGATTCATGGGCGGCAGACCGCTGAAGGCGATGACGGCGTCGGGCCAGCGATCGGTGAGCGCACGCAGCAGCGTTTCGATGTCCGTGCGCCAGCGCGCCAGGCCGTGCAGCGAGATCACGTCGTTGACGCCGGCCGAGACGAGGACGGCATCGACCGGTTCGTTTTCGAGACGCGGCAGCATGCGGGTCGCGATCTGACGGGTTATCGCGCCGCTGCGGCCGTGGGCTGTCCAGTGAACGCGCGCATCGAGCGCATCGGAAAGATGCTGCGCGGTCCGGCCCACCAGCGCGTTTCCCAGAGTTCGGGCACCGACGCCGGCGATGATGGAGTCACCGAGGGCCAGCATCTTCAGTTCGTTCGGCCCGTGTCCGGTTTCCCCATCCGACGGGCCGTCGGCGGCCGGAAAACGGAGCGCGGTCTTTCTTACCCAGACGGCCTGAGGCAGCAGCAGCGCAAACAGGCTCCAGAACCCCAGATCCTTGAATGTCACCGCACCAGGTGCCATCCGGTCTGCCGGCCGGCGAGGTAGATCACCGTTTCGCCGTCGAAGTACGCCGATTGCTCCAGCTTGATCTGCACGTGCTGACCGTCCCAGGGCGCGTAGGGCATCGCGACGTTCCCCTCGATGGCATAAGCCGTATTCGGATGCAGCGGCCAGTCGCCGGTGTTCGGGATGGCGCCCGGTTTGTCCCACATGCCGATGGTGGGGCCCGGCGCATGGCCGACGAAGCCGATCGGGTGGGTGTAGACGTTGAAGCTCCAAGGTTGATCGGCCATGGATTGCTGTGCGGCGGCGAGGATCTCGTTGCCCGTTCGGCCGGTGACGAATTCGGTGGTGAGCAGGTCCTGCCAGCGGTTGCCCTGCGCGAGCGCTTGCTTCAGATCTTCCGGGACGTCGTATTCCCCGACTTCGAGCACGTAGCCCATTTCCTGGGTGTCGGTGCATAGCTTCAGGTAGCAGATGCCGACATCGGTATGCAGCACGTCGCCCCGATGGATGATGCCCTCTTCGCCACAGTAGTCCGAGTCCGCGGTGCATTCCTGTCCCGGCCGCTGTGCATTGACATAGGGCATGAACCAGATCGGCAGGCCCTGCGATTCGAATCTTTCCCGAATAAACCAGGCCACATCGTCGGTGGTGGTCACGCCCGGCGTAATGACCCGGTTGGAGAACGCCTCGGCGATCACGCCGCGGGCCAGCGCGACGATGTGCGGATAGACTTCCAGCTCGGCCTCGGAGCGAGTTTCCATCCAGCGCACGACCAGATCTTCGGCCGACTCCAGCCGATCTTCGAAACCTTCCGGGAGCACTTCCAGCAGGCGCTGGTGCAGGCCGTGGCTGAGGCCGTCGGCTTCCGGCCAGGTGCGCGAGGTGTTGATGCCGATGCGCTGCGGATCACGCTCGGCGATCAATTTACCAAGCGCGGCCCATTGTTCGTCGAGGACGCCACCGGACCATTCGGCGACAAACGGATCGCCCAGCGGATAGCGGTTGACGCTGAGGTAGTCGACGCCGCCTACGTCGTTGCGGGCAAAGATCAGCATGGTGGTGCGGCGCGCGGCAAACGAGGGCTGCGGTACCAGCGTGAAATAGACCGGGTCTTCGGCGTATTCGCGGTTGAGCACCAGCCACATGTCGAGACCTGATTCCCGCATCAGATCTGGCAGCAGGTTCTTGAGCCGGTCGTCGACGATCCGGTTCTCGACCGCCGGGCGGTCGCGCTTGGCCAGCACGGCCGCGCCCGGCTCGACGTAGCGCCCCTGGGCGGGATCGTGGTCGTCTGCACTCGCCGGACCGGTCAGTGCGACGGCAAAAGGAATGAGCGACACTGCCGCTGCGGTTCGAATCAGTTTCGACATTCGGATCTCCAGTTCATGGATTCAAAAACGAGAATACCGCCCCCACCCTGACCCTCCCCCGCGGGCGGGGGAGGGAACTTGCACTATTTCCCAAATACCGCGGATTGAAGACCCTCCCCCCGCGTGCGGGGATGGGACTTGCAGCAGATGCTGCAGTTTCTCGAATACCGCGGATTGAAGGCCCTCCCCTGCCTGCGGGGGAGGGTTCGGGTGGGGGCGGATTCGGTCAGGCTGCACTCGCTGATTCAGCCGTCGGAGTCTTCTTCAGCACCGTTGCCTTCGGTTTCCGTTTCGTTCGCCTCCGATTCCTCGTTTTCGGGCGCTTCGCCTTCGGCTGGTTCAGGTTCAGGCTCGGGCACTGGCTCGACTTCCGGCGGCGGCTCGACCATTTCGCGGTATTCGCCCTCGGTCAGGCTGGACGCTTGTTGCAGGAAGGCGGCAATCTGCCAGACCTGCTCGTCGCCGACGCGCTCGGGGCCGATCTTCGGCATCGCCGACATTTTTATGCCGTTGCGCACCACCCAGAACAGCTCGGCGGGATCCCAGGCGTGGCGGGTGAGCGCCGGTGGCGCCGGTTCCCAACTGCCGGACGGATCGCGGCCCGGACGGCCGTGGCACCCGGCGCAGGCCTGGTTGTAAGACATTGCGCCGGTCTCGAACATCCCGGGTTGGTCCAGCGGCGGCACCTCGATATCGGCGGCCCCGCGCTCGATGGCATTGTGGCGCAGCGTGTTCAGGTACCACTGGACCGGCGCAGTGTGCCCGCTACCCACCGATAGGTCGTAGTAGCCGCTGTAGGCATAGGCTATGCCGGCACCGATGATGATCACGGCCAGCACCAGTGCGGTCTTGAGGAATCGGGTAATCGCTTTCACAAATGTCTCCCGGTTAAATAGTTCGATCAATGGTACGCGAATCCGAAGTTGAATCCGACTGCCGAGCCTGATGCGGGCCGGTTGAGTACACTTCATGTCATCTCAGCCGAAGGTGATGGACGCATGAGCGACCACAAGCAATACAGCATCTGGATCGACGGTGAACTGCTGCCCGAGGGCGAGGCGAAGATATCCGTCTTCGACTCCGGCTTTGTGCTGGGCGACGGCGTCTGGGAGGGCGTTCGCATCGTCGGTGGCAAGCCGGCGTTCCTGGATGCGCACATCCGCCGGCTCGAAGAGGGCGCCAAGGCGCTGCTGCTGGCCGAGGTGCCGAGCGCCGACGACCTTCGCAAGGCGGTGCACGAGGTCATCGACGCGAATGAACTGGTCGAAGACGCTCACCTGCGGATCATGCTCACGCGCGGCATAAGGCGCGAGCCCTACCAGAACCCGCGGCTGGCCGCCGGCGGTCCAACGCTCGTGATCATTCCCGGCCATCATCCGGTAACCGAACAGGCCCTGACGAACCCACAGAAGCTGTTCACGGTGCACGTCCACCGCGGCGCCCCCGATGTGCAGGATCCCAAGCTCAACAGCCACAGCAAGCTCAACTGCATCCTGGCCTGCATCCAGGCGTCGGTGGCGGGCGCCGACGAGGCGCTGATGCTGGACCCGGACGGCTTTGTGGCCACCTGCAACTCCACGCACTTCTTCATCGTGCGCGACGGCGCGGTTTGGACCTCCGACGGGCGCTATTGCCTGGGGGGCATCACGCGGGGCCACGTGATCTCGCTGTGTCGAGACCTGGGCATCGAATGCCGCGAGAAATCGTTCAGCCTCACCGACGTCTATTCGGCCGACGAGGCCTTCACTACCGGCACGCTGTCGGGCCTCCGGCCGGTAGGCGAGATCGACGCGAGGAAGATCGGCGGCGGCGCGCGCGGACCGGTGACCGAGCACCTGCAGCGCGCCTACGCCGATCTGCTGGTGCGCGAAACGTGAGTCACGATTGCACTAATCCATTGCGGATCGCAATGTGGTCCGGGCCACGCAATATTTCCACGGCCATGATGCGCGCGTTCGAGAATCGCCCCGACTGCAGTGTGGCCGACGAGCCGCTGTACGGTGCGTGGCTGGAAATGTCAGGCGAAGACCACCCGATGCGCGAAGAGGTGATTGCGGCCACCGAAACCAACTGGCGCAAGGTCACCGAGGCACTGACCGGGCCGGTGCCGGCGAGCCGGCCGGTCTGGTATCAAAAGCACATGACCCATCACCTGCTGCCCGAAATGGTGCAGCGCGACTGGCTCTCGAAGTTGGTGCACGTCTTTCTGATCCGCGACCCGGTTGCGGTGATCGCCTCGTACCTGCAAAAACGCGACACGGTCAGCGCGGAAGAAATCGGCGTGCCGCAGCAGTGGGCGCTGTACCGCTTCGTCACCGAGGAACTGGGCCAGCAGGCGCCGGTAATCGACTCTGGCGAGTTTCTTTGCAATCCGGAAGTGCACCTGCGCGCGCTTTGCGAGTGGCTCGAGATCGAGTTTCTGCCCGAGATGCTCGCCTGGCCGCCCGGACCGCGCGACACCGACGGTCCGTGGGCGCCGCACTGGTACCAGAGCGTATGGAAATCAACCGGGTTCGGCCCGCCGTCAGCCAAAGTGCCCGAACTGAAGGGTCGTGCGCGCGACGTCGCGTCGTGCTGTCGGCCGGTTTACGAGAGGCTTCGTGAACATCGGCTGCGCGTTGGCGCCTGAAGTACAAAACCCGGCCTGATTGATGCGCGTCGCTTTTCCACCTTGCGTCGGCTTTGACGAGCGGCGGCGCGTATGAGCAAGGGCGGCGCCTCGTGCGCCGATCGAGCGTGGCTCCCGATCGGCGCTGGCAGCTCCCCCCAGGCAAATCGTTCATGTGGCTATGCCGCTTCGGCACTGCGTTGCAGGATCTGCTCGACCCGTTTTTGAACCTGGCGTACTTCGGTGGCGGTTTCCGGGTGCAGTTCGATGATCCGGCTGATGATATGCAGCGCGTCGTTTCGGTCCTTTTCGCTGGACAGTAGCCGGGGCAGTGCTTCCAGCGCGGCATCTTCGTCGAACGCGACCATCAGCGCCGCTTCCCTGGCTTTTTCGATGAAGGCATCGCGGTCGAGTACCCGGAAGCGTTCGTGCTTCATCCAGATTTCGCGAGCGGCGGTGAAGGCCTGGGCGTCGACCCGCTTGCCGGCCTTGACCGCGGCGTAGATCACACGCAGTACCGCATCGGCAAAGCCGCCTTCGTGCTCACGCGCGGCAATCGCTTCGAGCTTCAGGTCGCGCAGCTGTTCCAACGCCCGGCGTCGGCTGGCCGAAGGCTTGGCCGAGTCGGCATGGGTGGCCGTCTCGCCGGCCAGCGCCCGGACCAGCGGGTGGGTCCAGATCGCCTTGAACACCTGCTCGATGGCGACGTCGCGACGGTCGGTGGCCTGCTCGATCGCGCGCTGGAACGATTCGACCATGCCGCGCTCGATCTTGCGCAGCGGATTGTCGGCGGGCGCCTCGACGCGATTGTCGCGCACCAGGTCGGCCGCGACCTTGACGCCCGCCATGAATGGATTCGCGTCGGAAAAAATGGTGTAGCGCAGTCTTTGCGGATGCATCATCCGGCGCATTTCGGCGCTGGCCGGGCTGGCCAACATCTGCGCCCAGGGCGCGACCAGGCTGGAATACAGTCCCTCGTTGATCTCTGAAAAACGGGCCACGGCGCGGAACGGTTCCTCGTCGGCGCGACCGTCGTCGTAGGTCCGGATGTCGTCGAGGGTGCGCTGCTCGAAATGCACGGTGAACGTGTCGTGGACGATCCCGTGCTCATTTTCGGTCTGGACCTCGTCGATGACCATTTCGAACAGCCCGGGCGGCAGCGTGTCGATCAGGTCCAGCGAATTGACCAGGCTGTCGTGCTCGCGGTCGGCCACCTTGCCGGAGACGAAAATGCCCAGGTGGCCGACGTCCGGGTGCACGCTGTAGACGATGGTCTGCTCGTTGGCCCGGATTTCGGCGACGTCGGAATACAGGTCGAGAATCCAGTTCAGCGCCTGCGGCGGCGGGGTGATGTTGTCGCCCTCGCTGGCGATTACAACAATGGGCGCGCGGATGGCGCGCAGGTCGATAGGGGCCCCATCGTCGTCCAGGATCCGGCCCTGGGTCAGTTTATTCCCGATGAACAATTCCGAAGTAAGCTCGACGATTTCCTCGCGCGAGAGCAGGAAATAACCGCCCCACCAGCGCTCGAAATCGAGGAAGCGCTCGGCCTCGGTATCGACGTTGGCGTAAAGCCCGTAAGGCTTGCCGACCAGCGTGTTGGCCGGATTGAGGTTTTCGAAGTTCGAAACCAGGTTGGCGCCGTCGAAACTGCCGGCGCCGAGGTCGGCCGTCATTGCCGAGATCCAGTTACCGCCGGTCAGGCCGGCCAGGTAGCGCATCGGGTTCTTGCCTTCCACGCCGGCCCAATAGGACAGCGGCGCGCCGGCGATCCCGATGACCGAAGCCAGTTCGGGGGCGTGCGCCGACAACATCATGATGGCCCAGCCGGCCTGGCAGTTGCCGACGATCGCGGGCTTGGGCGCGTCCGGGTGCAGCCTGGCGACCTCCAGCAGGAACCTGATCTCGGCGCTTGCCACGTCGCGCAGGGTCTGGTGCGGCTCCGGTTCGGGCCTGAACGAGACCAGGTAGACGGGATGTCCGGCCCGCAGCGCCACGCCGACCTGGCTGGATTCCTTGGAACCGCTGATCCCCGGACCGTGGCCGGCGCGCGGATCGAACACCACGAACGGCCGCTTGGCCCGGTCGGTGGGCGCGTCGGCCGGCGGCGTGATGCGCAGCAGCAGGTAGTTGCACGGTCGCTCGAAGCCGGCGCCGTCCATGATCGTCTCGTAATCGAAGACCAGCACCGGCGGCTTTCCGGCTTCGTGGTGATCCAGTGCCTGGTTGCCGCGCTTCCTGAGCGTGTCGAAAAACAGCACCGAGCGTTGGGCGGAGTCGATGAAGTACTGAGCGGTTTCGAGCGGGTTGGGAAGCATGGCGCGAATTTCCGTTGAAAGAGTTTCCGTCGCCTGGGCGCCGGTCGGAGGTGTCTCAAGCATACGCCTTGTTTGTGCAACGCACAATAAGGCGCGAATCCTGTCGGGCGATGTTTTCGAATATCCTGCCCGACGCGGGGCACGGTGGTCATGTTAAGTTGAATTCACTGTCAAATCCAATCTGGAGGAACGCAGAGATGAAACGAAATTCACGAGCACACTGGGAAGGCGGCCTGAAAGACGGCAACGGAACGCTGTTTACCGACAGCGGCGTCCTCGAAGGCCAGCAATATTCGTTCGGGACGCGGTTCGAAAACGGTAAGGGCACCAACCCCGAAGAACTTATCGGCGCGGCGCACGCCGGCTGCTATGCGATGGCGCTTTCGATGATTCTGGGAGAGGACGGTCATACGGCAGATCATATCGATGCCGAGGCCAGCGTCGAGTTGAAGGAAGTCGACGGCGAACCCACGATTACATCGGTGGCGCTAACCGTCGTAGCCAGAATCCCGGACCTTGAAGAAGGCGCCTTCCAGAAGGCGGCCGAGGCGGCCAAGAAAGGCTGTCCGGTTTCTCGGCTGCTCAATGCCGAAATTACTCTGGACGCCAAGCTTCTGAGTTGAGGCAGGACCTACGCCCTTTCAACTCGGTCATGAGGTGTGACTCGGGCGTGCCCGCGACGGCGATTCAATCAGCTTCGTCCTTGCCGTCGTCGGTCTCGTCCTCCGTCTCTTCGTCCAGGGCGCCGCCCCGGTAACTCGAACCCTGGCCGGTGTTCTCGAAGGCTGTGAAGCCGTGCGCCTCGGCCGCGAAATCGGCGTCGGCGACGTCGCGCGACGGTTTTTTTTGCTGGTCATCAATCCGCGAATCCAGGTTGTGAGACGCGTTGTCGGCATTCACTCGCTGCTCGTCGTCTTTCTTCATGTCCTGACGCTCCGAGAAAAGGATAGCCTGAATTGCTCGCGTGAACTCCGGGTAAACGGGCTTTGCACATACTTGATCGCCAGGTGCGCTGGTCGCGTGATTTCTATCGGTAAGCAGCGGCCTGGAGCTCGAACAGCGTGGCGTACTGGCCGTTGAGCTTCATCAATTCCTCGTGCGTACCCATCTCGATGATGCGGCCCTGATCCATCACTGCGATCAGGTCGGCCTGGCGCACGGTCGAGAAACGATGCGAGATCAGGATCAGGATCTGGTTGCCGGCCATGGCCTGGAAGTGCTGAAACACCTCGGCTTCGGCCTTGGCGTCCATCGCCGCCGTGGGCTCGTCGAGGATCAGGATATCGGCGTTCTCGCGCATGAAGGCCCGAGCCAGCGCAATCTTTTGCCATTGGCCGCCGGAAAGCTCGCGACCGTCCTTGAACCAGCGGCCCAGCTGCGTCTCATAGCCCTTCGGCAGATCCTGGATGAAGTCGTCGGCCAGGCCCTTGACCGCGGCTGCGCGCCATTTGGACTGGCTTTCGAATTCCTCGACGTCGCCGGCGCCGATGTTGTGGCCCACCAGCCACTGGTAGCGGGCGAAGTCCTGGAAGATCACGCCGATGCGGTCCTGCAACGCGCGCGGGTCCCAATCGCGCAGCGACGTCCCGTCGAGCCGGATATCGCCGTGCTCGAGCTCGTACAGTCCGGCGATCAGCTTGGTCAGGGTCGTCTTGCCGGAGCCGTTCTCGCCGACCAGCGCCAGGCTGGTTCCGGGCGCCAGCCTGAGATCGATGCCATCCAGAGCCGGGGCATCGCTGCCCGGGTAGCGAAACGAGAGATCGACGATGTCCAGCCCGCGCCCGGGCGCCTGGCCGAACCGGACCTTGCCTTCGCGTGTGCGCACCGGCTGCTCGAGAAATTCGTACAGGCTGGTCAGGTACAAGTGGTCCTCGTACATGCCGTTGATGGCGGTGAGGCTGGCGCTGACCGCCGACTGGCCCTGTCTGAATACCATCATGTACATTGTCATCTGGCCCAGCGTCAGGCGACCGGCCACGGTGGCCAGCACCACCCAGGCGAAGGCGCCGTAGAGGGCCAGCGTGCCGACGAGGCCGAGACCGAACGCCCACCAGCCGCGCTTGATGGTGAGCTTGCGGTCCTCGCTGAAGATTCTGCCGAAGATGTCCCGGTAGCGCTGCAGCAGGGTCGGCCCAAGGTCGAACAGCTTGACTTCCTTGGTGTAGTCCTCGCGCGCCAGCACCGATTCCAGGTAAATCATTTCGCGGGTCTCCGGCGAACGCCACTGGAACAGGCGGAACGCCTGACCGGCGAATTTCGCCTCGGCCAGAAAGGCCGGAAGGCCGCCGGCGATCAGCACCAGGACGGCCCACGGCGAGAATGCGAAAAGCAGCCCGCTGAAGCTGATGATGGCGATGCCGTTCTGGATGACACCGAAGGTTTTCTGAACCAGCGAAAGCGGACGCGTGGATGCTTCGCGGCGCGCACGGGTGAGCCGGTCGTAGAACTCCGCGTCTTCAAGCTGCGCCAGTTCCAGCTGCTGGGCTTTCTCCAGAATCATCACGTTGACCCGGTGGCCGAGGCGCGCGCGAAGCAGATTGTTGCAGATATTCAGTGCGGTCTGCGAGGCCGCCATCGCGGCCACCAGCACGGCCTCCAGCGAAAGCCAGAGCCACACCGCGTCGGCCAGCGTATTGTCCTGAATGGCGGCGACGACGCTGTCGACGAGGAATTTTCCGACGTAGGCGATGGAGGCGGGCAACAGTCCGGCAGCAAGCGTGAGAAAAGCCAGCGCGACGGTGAGCCACGGGCTTGTGGCCCAGACCAGCGAAAGCGCACGTCGGGCGTAGGTGGCCAGCGGTCGAATCTGGGTGAATATGCCGGGCAGTTGTTCGGGTTGACTGGTCATGAATCGAAACCGGGCCTTGCGTGATTTGAAATTGCGCTATGTTGCCGAGTGTACGGGCCGCACGGCCCGAGACGCGAGGGACAAGAGATGAACCAGCACGAGAAGCACGGCAATGAAGATACCCGACCGTTCGCGGCGCCGTGTCGACGGCTGGCCGCCGGCGCGCCGCTGCGGTGGCTGGGGTGCGGCTGGCGAGACTATACGGCCAGCCCGAGGGTCAGCCTTGCCTATGGGCTGATCGTGTTCGCCGTCAGCCTCGGCGTTTCGCTGCTGGCATGGAAACTGGGCAGTTACGTACTGGTCATTTCGATGCTGTCGGGATTCATCTTCATAGCCCCGCTGCTGGCGACGGGCCTGTACTCGGTCAGCCGCCAGATCGGGCGTGAGAAACCCGTGTCGTTCGCGCGTTCGGTCAAGCGCATGCAATTTGCGCTGCGCGACGCGCTGGTGTTTGCGCTGGTTCTGCTGGTGATTTTCCTGGTCTGGGTGCGCGCCGGGGTGATGGTCCACGTGTTCTTTCCAGCCGGCGAGAGTCACGATCTATTGCTGCTCTTGCGGTTTCTCGGCATCGGCTCCGCGGTGGGCTCGATCTTTGCGCTGGTCACGTTCTCGGCCGCGGCGTTCTCGCTGCCGATGATCGTCGACCGCGACGCCGACATGGTCACCGCGTGCATTACCAGCGTGAATGCCGTCCTGCGAAACAAGCCGGCCATGGCCATCTGGGTCGCGCTGATTGTGCTGCTGACCGGGCTCGGCTTCGCCACTGCCGGGCTGGGCCTGATCGTGGTCATCCCGCTGCTCGGCTACGCCACCTGGCACGGCTACGTCGAAACCATAGACGCCTCGGCCTGGCCCGACTCAGCGTCTTGAGCGAAGGATCTGGCCGGTAACTTCTTTTCCCGATCAGCGTCGGGTCTCAGCAGAGTTTTGCGCCGTTTCATCGCCCGCCTGTAAAGCTGCTGGGCCCCCGGATCAAGTCCGGGGCGACATGCCTGGAGATCCAACTTTGTTGTCGTCCCGGTCTTGATCCGGGACCCGGGGACTCTCTGCGCGAATTTTCCATTGGGCTGAGCCTGCCTGGTGAGACACGACGCAAGTCAGGGTGCTTTTCTTGTTCAGGCCGCTTCGCCGGCGGCGTGGCCGGAAGCCCAGGCCCACTGGAAGTTGTGGCCGCCGAGATGGCCGGTGACGTCCACGACTTCGCCGATGAAGTAAAGGCCGGGATGATCCCGGCATTCCATGGTCTTCGACGACAGCGCGTCGGTATCGACGCCGCCCATGGTGACTTCGGCGGTGCGGTAGCCCTCGGTGCCGTCCGGCCAGACCGTCCAGGCCTTGCAGCGCGAATCGACCTGGTCGATTTCCCGGTCGCCGAGTTCGGCCAGCGGCTTGTCGGGAAGCCACAGCTCGCACCAGCGCTGGGCGATGCGGCGGGTCAGCGTTTCGGACAGGACGGTCCTCAATTCCGCGCGCGGCCGCAGGGCGCGCTGCTCGCGCAGGTATGCGCCCAGGTCCAGGTCGGGAAAGAGGTCGATGATCACGGGCTCTCCAGGCCGCCAGTAGCTGGACGCTTGCAGCACTGCCGGACCGCTGAGGCCGCGATGGGTGAAGAGGATGTTC
>DATFJJ010000036.1:0-6067 GCA_035269245.1 Wenzhouxiangellaceae bacterium
CCGGCACCATCAGGCCGTTGGGCGTATCCACCGCGACGCCGATATGGAAGTACTTCTTGTACACCAGCGACTCGCCGTCGTTCGAAAGCGAGGTATTGAATTTCGGGTACTTCTTCAGACCCGCAACCACCGCCTTGATCAGGAACACCAGCGGCGTCATCTTGGTGCCGGCTTCCTCGGCTTCCGGCTTGGCCGCCTTGCGGAAGGCTTCCATTTCGGTGATGTCGGCCTCGTCGAACTGGGTGACGTGCGGGATGCTGACCCAGTTGCGCAGCAGGTTCGGGCCGGAGATCTTCTGGATGCGCGAAAGTTTCTGTTCCTCGACTTCGCCGAATTTCGAGAAATCGACCCTGGGCCACTCGGCGATATCCAGCCCGACGCCGCCGGCAGCCGCTGCCGGACCCGCTTCCATGCGCGACTTGACGTGCTTCTTCAGGTCTTCGGCGGTAATCCTGCCATGCTCGGCGCTGCCCTTGACGTCCGAAAGCTCCACGCCCAGTTCACGAGCAAGCTTGCGCACCGCCGGCGATGCATGCGGAATGGACGACGGATCACTGCCCATCTCGGTGAACGGCACCGGCGGCGCCGGCAGTTCATCCCCGCTCGATTCCGACTTCCGGGCCTCGGAGCGTTTCGACTCGGCTTCCTGCTCTTTCTCTCCCTTCTCTTCCCGGGATTCCTTCTCTTCCTCGGATTCCTTCTCTTCCTCGGATTCCTTCTTTTGCTCGGGTTCCTTTTCCTCCTCGGATTCCTTTTCTTCCCCGGAATCCTCGCCCTCGACTTCCACGATGCCGATCACGTCGCCCTCGGAAACCTCGTCGCCTTCAGACACCTTCAGCTCGACCAGCTTGCCTGCCTTGGACGACGGAACTTCCATCGTTGCCTTGTCCGATTCGAGCGTAACCAGCGACTGCTCCTCTTCGATGGTATCGCCCTCGGCGACCAGCACCTCGATGACCGGCACCTTGTCGAAGTCGCCGATGTCCGGCACTTTTATTTCTGTTCGATTGCTCATGATTCGAATCTCTTTTTTTCCGGACGCTTTGGGCCGGGTTTTAGGTTTTAGGGAAAGTCAAAGCCAGCCTCGTCACCAGGTCTCTCCCGACCATCCAACATGCTTCATGCCCAAACCAGTTTTTAACTTGAAACGTAAAACCTGATACTTGAAACCGCCGAGCGCTAGCTGGCGCTCGGCAACGGCTTGTTCGGGTCGATGCCGAGCTTCTCGCGTGCGGCGAATAATTCGGAGCGACTGATTTCCTCGCGCTGGTACAAGCCTGCCATCGCCGCGTAGGCGACATGGTAGCGATCGACCTCGAAGAATTTACGCAGATTTTCCCGCGTATCGGAACGACCGAAGCCGTCGGTCCCCAGCACGAGGTAGTCGCGCTGCGGGATGAATGCCCTCACCTGGTCGGCATAACCGCGAACGTAATCGGTTGCAGCCACCACCGGACCTTCGCGGTTGGCCAATTGACGGGTGATGTAGGGCAGTTCGCCGGGCTCTTCGGGCTTGAGACGGTTGCGTCGGTTGATTTCCACCGCATCCTTGCGCAGCTCGTTGAAGCTGGTCACCGACCAGATGTCGCTGGAAACTCCGAATTGTTCGGACAGCAGATCCGCCGCAGCGATGACTTCGTTGAGAATCGCACCGCTGCCCATCAACTGCACCCGGGACTGATGATTCGAGTTGCTGCCGGCCTCGACTTCGCGGAACAGGTATATGCCTTTCCGGATGCCTTCCTCGCAGCCTTCCGGAATCGCGGGGTGCTGATAGTTCTCGTTGAGCGTCGTGATGTAATAGTAAACGTCTTCCTGATCACCGTACATACGGCGCAGCCCATCCTGGATGATCACGGCCAGCTCGTAACCGAAGGTCGGGTCGTAGCTCACGCAGTTCGGGACGGTGCCTGCAAGCACATGGCTATGACCGTCTTCATGCTGCAGGCCTTCACCGTTCAACGTGGTTCTGCCCGAGGTGCCGCCGATCAGGAAGCCACGGGCCCGCATGTCGCCGGCAGCCCAGGCCAGGTCGCCGATGCGCTGGAAGCCGAACATCGAGTAGAACGCATAGAACGGGATCATGGGCAGGCCGCTGCTGGCATAGCTGGTGGCGGCTGCAATCCATGAGCTCATGGACCCGGCCTCGGTAATGCCTTCCTGCAGAACCTGGCCTTTCTTGTCTTCCTTGTAGTAGGCGAGCTGATCGGAATCCACCGGCTCGTAGAGCTGGCCCGAGGGCGCATATATGCCGATCTGGCGGAACAACCCCTCCATGCCGAACGTCCGCGCTTCATCGCAGATGATGGGCACGATGTTTTTCTTGACGTTGTCGTCGCGCAGCAGCACCGCCAGCACCCGCACGAACGCCATCGTGGTGGAGATCTCGCGGTCGCCCGAGCCCTTGAGCACGGTTTCGAAAGCATCCAGGTCCGGGATGGTCAAAGACGGCACGTCGCTGTCGCGCTTGGGCAGGAAGCCACCCAGCTCGGAGCGCCGCTTCTTCAGGTAAAGCACTTCATCGGAATCCACCCCGGGGTGATAGTAAGGCACCTCCGACAGGCCTTCGTCCGGCACCGGGACGTTGAAACGATCGCGAAAATACTTCACGCCTTCGTCGTCGAGCTTCTTCTGCTGGTGCGAGATGTTCTTGCCCTCGCCCGACTCGCCCAGGCCGTAGCCCTTGATGGTCTTGGCCAGGATCACGGTCGGGCGACCTTCCGTATGCATGGCTTCGCGGTAGGCGGCATGGATCTTGTGCGGATCGTGGCCGCCGCGATTCAGGCGCCAGATATCCTCGTCGCTCATATCGGCGACCATTTCCTTGAGTTCGTCGTAGGCGCCGAAGAAATGCTCGCGCACGTAGGCGCCGTCCATAGCCTTGTACTTCTGATACTCGCCATCCAGCGCTTCTTCCATCCGGCGGCGCAGCAGACCCTTCTTGTCACGCGCCAGCAACGGATCCCAGTAGCTGCCCCAGATCACCTTGATGACGTTCCAGCCGGCGCCCCGGAACACGCCTTCGAGTTCCTGGATGATCTTGCCGTTGCCGCGCACCGGCCCGTCCAGGCGCTGCAGGTTGCAGTTGACCACGAACACCAGGTTGTCGAGCTTCTCGCGGCCGGCAAGCGAAATCGCGCCCAGCGACTCCGGCTCGTCGCATTCGCCGTCGCCCATGAAACACCAGACCTTGCGCTTGCTGGCATCGGTCAGCTCGCGATTGGTCAGGTACTTCAGGAAACGGGCCTGGTAGATCGCCATGATCGGCCCCAGGCCCATCGAAACCGTGGGCAACTGCCAGAAATCGGGCATCAGCCACGGGTGCGGGTAGGAACTCAGGCCCTTGCCGTCGACCTCTTCGCGGAAGCCGTCGAGCTGTTCGGCGCTGAACCGTCCCTCCAGGAAGGCGCGCGCGTAGATGCCCGGTGAGGAATGGCCCTGGATGTAGACCAGGTCCGAGCCGTCCGGATGCTCCGGGCCCTTGAAGAAATGGTTGAAGCCTACATCGTACAGCGTGGCGGCCGACGCGAAGCTGGCGATATGGCCGCCCAGCTCGCCACCCCGTTTCGAGGCGCGCACGACTATCGCCATCGCGTTCCAGCGGATGATCGATCGGATGCGCCGCTCCATCGCGCCATCGCCGGGCATGCTTGGCTGGCGGTGTGGCGGAATGGTGTTGATATAGGCCGTGGTCAGGTCGAACGGCAGGTGGGCGCCGGAGCGGCGCGCCAGTTCGACCAGCCGGTCGAGCAGGAAATGGGCGCGCTCGGCACCTTCCCGGTCGATGACGGCGGCAAGCGACTCCAGCCACTCGCGCGTTTCTTCCGGGTATTCGTCTTTCGGGTCGGGGTATTGGTCTACCATGAATCTTATCCGTGCCTTTCGTTCACTGACGACGTTGAATTTCAATTGTAGTCGGCGGGCGCTGTCCTGCCGGGTCGGGAAGACCGGCGCCTGCCTTGGCTCCTCCCCCTTGCCTGGTCGATTCGGCCTTGTTGATACGGCCGTTCAAATGCGATCATACCAGTCATGGACGAAATCAAGAATCCCTGGCGGCTGGACGGCCGCATCGCACTGGTGACCGGCGCATCGCGCGGCATCGGCCGAACCGCGGTCGAGACCCTGGCCGAACGCGGCGCCGAGGTCTGGCTGATGGCGCGCGGGGCCGAAGCACTGGCCGAAACCGTGGCCGCGTTAAGAGACCGGGGCTACAGGGCGCACGCCATCAGCGGCGATATTTCGGATGCCCGCGAGCGAGCCGAAGCGGTGACAACGATTACAGCACGAGCAGCGCGGCTGGATATCCTCGTCAACAATGCCGGCTTCAACATTCGCAAACCGGCGCTGGAGCTGGCCGACGACGAGATCGATGCGGTACTTCGGACAAACCTGCTGGGATCTCTCGAACTGACCCGCGCGCTGCACCCACTGCTCAAGGCTTCGGCTCGGGGCTCCGTTGTCAACGTTTCCTCGGTGGCCGGCCTGACCCATCTGAGGACCGGTGTGGCCTACGCCATGAGCAAGGCGGCGATGAACCAGATGACAAGAAATCTTGCCGTCGAGTGGGCCGGCGACCGCATCCGGGTCAACGCGGTTGCCCCCTGGTACATCGAAACCCCGCTGGCCGGGCAGGTGCTGGCCGATCCCGATTACCTCGCCGAGGTGCTGGCGAGGACTCCCCTCAAGCGCATCGGTCGTCCCGAAGAGGTGGCGGCCACCATCGCATTCCTGTGCATGCCGGGCGCGGGATACATTACCGGCCAGGTGATTCCGGTGGACGGTGGGTTTTCGATTTACGGATTTTGATCAGAGCCCGCCAGCGGTTATTCGGTTCGACGCGGAAATTCAAAATCCGTTTCGCCGCTCACGCCGCGAGCTGATGCGGTCTACTTTTGTGGCGGTAAAAGTAGGCAAAACCGCTCATGCCGTGAAGGCGCCCGGCAAACTGCGCCGGGTGCCCTGCGATGCTCGGGCCGGGCGGGACGCGTCGAACTCGCTCCCTTGCGGTCGCTCGGACATGCGGCGCGTCTCTATCCGCCTGGCCCTGCGCTTCTCGGCGCCATCAAGGCAGATGGGCGGGCACCGAATGATCGGTGGATATCGCGATTTTTCTCCGCACGTGACGTGCCCGCCCCGCCGCCGCCGAGTATCGCAGCCGCGAACGGAGCAGTCCGGTTCCGCATGCCTGAGCGACCAAAGGGTCGAGTTCGGAACCGGCCGTTCGTGGCGAGAAACGCAGGGCACCGGACCGGAGGCTGCGCCAGCAGCCGGAGGACGGGCGACGTCGCCCGGCAGCGCTTCTTGGTTACTTCTTGGGGCGCCAAGAAGTAACTCGCATCAGCCGCCGACGGCGGGTTCGGCCGAAGGCTGCGCGACTTCCCTGAGCGCATCGTCGGGCAGCACGTAGGAGCTGCCGATCAGCGGGTGGCCGGGCTCCAGCAGGCTGGGGAAAGTCAGGCCGGGCAGCACCTTGACCGCGAAGATCTCCTCGACCGCATCGCTGAATCTGAGCAGCGCGACCGTCTCGCCGGTTTCGAGATCTATGACCCATACGCCGCTGCGGCGCTCCGAACCGTCGGCGGTGATCGGGATACCTTCGAAAGTGTTGGTCTCGCGCACCTGGCTCAGACCTACCAGCGCGTAGCGATCGACGAAATCCAGGCCACGGGTGAAGCCGGGCATCTGCGCCAGTCGACCGGATTTGAGGGTTTTCGGGTCGTACCACGACAAGGCGCCGTAGCCGGATTCCAGGAACCAGACACGGTCTCGGTACCAGCGCGGCGAATGCGGCATGGACAGGCCGTCGACCAGCACCTTTTCCCGGGCCATGTCGTACAGGATGCCGCCGGCGTTCTTGTTCTCGCGCCAGCCGCCCCTGGTGTCGGTCATGCCCAGCGCGGTGACGTAGCGCGGACGGCCGTCGACCACCGCCAGCCCGTTGAGGTGGCAGCGGTCTTCCACAGCATAGGCCGATACCCAGGGCGGTCGCCAGCGCGGGACGAAGCTGTGATCGATGTCGAGCGTGCAAAGGCAGGAAAACCGGGTATTGACGAACCAGAGCTCGTCG
>DATFJJ010000037.1:0-2184 GCA_035269245.1 Wenzhouxiangellaceae bacterium
GGTCTTGCCGGCCCCGTTGCCGCCGATGATGCCGACGATGGCGCCCTGCGGCACCTTGAAGCTCAGGTCCTCGATCAGCAGGTCGTGGCCGAACGCCTTGTTCAGGTGCTCGACCTCGATCACCTGGTCGCCCAGACGCGGGCCCGGCGGTATGTAGATCTGCTGGGTTTCGTTGCGCGCCTGGAATTCCTTCGAGTTGAGCTCCTCGAACTGCTTCAGGCGCGCCTTGCTCTTGGCCTGGCGTCCCTTGGCGTTGGAGCGCACCCATTCCAGTTCGTCCTTGAGCGTCTTCTGCCGGGAGGCTTCCTGCTTTTCCTCGACGGCCAGGCGGGCCTGCTTCTGCTCGAGCCAGGAAGAATAATTGCCCTGGAACGGGATGCCGTGGCCGCGGTCCATTTCGAGAATCCAGCCGGCGACGTTGACGAGGAAGTAGCGGTCATGGGTCACCGCCATCACGGTGCCGGGGAAATCGTGCAGAAAGCGTTCCAGCCAGGCCACCGATTCGGCGTCCAGATGGTTGGTGGGTTCGTCGAGCAGCAGCATGTCCGGCTTGGAAAGCAGCAGCCGGCAAAGTGCCACGCGACGACGCTCGCCGCCGGAAAGCACCTTGATATCGCTTTCCCAAGGCGGCAATCGCAGCGCGTCGGCGGCCACTTCCAGCATCCGGTCCAGTTCCCAGCCGCCGGCCGAATCGATCTTGTCCTGCAACTCGGCCTGCTCGGCCAGCAGATCGTTCATTTCGTCGTCGCTCATCGGCTCGGCGAATTTCTCCGAGATCTCGTCGAAGCGCTTGAGCAAATCGCGCACTTCACCGACGCCTTCCATCACCGCCTCGCGCACGGTCTCGTCTTCGGGCAGCTGCGGTTCCTGAGACAGATAACCGATGCGGATGCCGGGCTGCGGACGCGCCTCGCCGTCATACTCTTTGTCTTCGCCGGCCATGATGCGCAGCACCGTCGACTTGCCGGCGCCGTTCAGGCCCAGCACGCCGATCTTGGCCCCGGGGAAGAACGAAAGCGAAACATCCTTGATCAGCGTGCGGTTCGGAGGAACCACCTTGCTGACGCGGTTCATGGTGTAGACGTACTGGCTCATTACAGGCAAATTCCTTCTGAAGACGATACAAACGACGTTGCAAACAATATTCAACGCAACGATCCCCCGATATGGGGATGGCGCCGCGCATTATCCATATTTTTCCTCTATCGGGTCGGTCCCCCCGAAAACTGTTTCGCCGGTCCGGTGCCACATTCCTGATCGAAAATACGTAACAATTGGGAGAATTTGCGTTTCGCGTCCATTCGCGGCGCACGTTGGAAGCGTTTTTTATAGAGATTTGCGGTGCGCTATTTCGAAATAAGCAACACAGGACGGGTTCGACGCAACAACCAGGACCGGGTCCTCGCCGACGAGCAGCTGGGGCTCTGGATCGTCGCCGACGGCATGGGTGGCCACGCCGGCGGAGCCGAAGCCAGCCGCCTGGCGTGCGAAGCCGTCAACGAAGGCGTGCTTCACGGCATGCCGCTGGGGGATGCTTTCGAAGTGGCGCATTCGCGGGTGCGCTCGGCCCAGGAAGACGACCCGTCGCTGCACGACATGGGCACCACGCTGGTGGCCGTGCGCGAGCACAACGGCAGCTACGAGCTGGCCTGGGTCGGAGACAGTCGCATCTATCGATACAATTCGAAAGGCAGCGAGTTCGAGTGCCTGACGCGCGACCAGAACGTCGCCGGCAGACTGGTCGAAACCGGCCGCATCACCGCAGACCAGGCGCGTGAGCATCCGCAGCGCCACATCCTCACCGACTGCATCGGCCAGCGCGAAGGCCTGCCCACGATCGAATCCACCCGCATCGACTGGCGCAACGGCGATCGCCTGCTGCTGTGCTCGGACGGACTCAACAGCGAGCTGTCCGACGCCGAGATGAAACAGTGGCTGGCCAACCTCCCCTGCCCGCGCGCGGCCGCCGAGAAACTCACCGAGCAGGCGCTGGAAGCCGGTGGGAAGGACAACGTTTCGCTGATCATTCTGGAGGCGCCGGCGAGCGCGTGACGGCGCTCGGGTTTAGGGTTTAGGGTTTAGATGAAAGGCGTTGCTGGTTGTTGGTTAAAAAAAGCGACGGTTTCGGGTTTCCGGTTTCCGGTTTCCGGAAATTCAAAGGCGTTGTTGGTTGTTGGTTAAAAA
>DATFJJ010000038.1:0-2165 GCA_035269245.1 Wenzhouxiangellaceae bacterium
CCGCCGCCGACGACGAACAGCCCGGCGATCATGATGACCAGCGGGTGCGAAAACCCGGCCAGCGCCTCGTCTGTATCCACCAGTCCGGCCGCGAACAGCGCCAGCAGCGCCGCCACGGCAATAAGATCCAGCCGGAAACGATTGCTGACGAACAGCGCGAACGTCGTGCCGAGGATGACGAGCAGAACCAACAGGTCTGTGGTCATTGCCCGGCCCCGGGAAGCGATATCGATTCAGCCATGCGCGGATGATACGCAAACCCGGGCCTTGCAGCGACCTGAGGATCGTTGGCGTTAAAGACCGATCGCGAACAGTCCCAGGCACAGCAGCAGCCCGGCAACCGGCACCAGCACGGTGAGTGCGCCCATCGCCGGATAAGCGCCCGCGTGCGATTCGCCGCAGATGGCGCGAATGGTAGTCACGACATATCCGTTGTGAGGCAGAGAATCCAGAGCGCCGGAGGAGATGGCGACCACGCGATGCAGCTGATCGGGATCCACGCCCTGGTCGATGTAGTGTGGGCCGAGGATCGGCAGCGCGATCGCCTGGCCGCCGGAGGCCGAACCCGTCATCGCCGCGATTGCAGAGACGGCGATGGCGGCAGATACAAGTCCGTTGCCAGGCAGCCCGGTTACCCAGACCACGGCGGCGTCGAACGCCGGTGCGGCCTTGGCCACGGTGCCGAAACCGACCACGGCGGCCGTATTGCCGATCGCGATCAACGCGCCGGTACCGCCTTCTGCCAGCGCCTGGCCGGGCGAATGAAGGTGGTTGATGTTGATTGCGGCCGCCGCGATACAACCGGCCAGCAGCGCGATGATCAGCGCCGACGTGCCGAGCATTTCGTGGGTGGTGAACGAGACCGCGAGCACCACGAGCAGTGGCAGCGCCGACAGGACGGGATGGGGCAGGTCCCCGCGACCGCTCTTCGGGTCGAACTGACGCTCGTCGAACGACTCGCCGCGCGACACGGCGCGGTCGAGCATCCACTTCAGCCAGAAATAGCCCGAGGTAGCCATGAAGATCGCCACGATCAGGCTGGCCTGCCAAGCGGCCAGCGGGCTGGAGCCCAGAAACTCGACCGGAATCCAGTTCTGGATTTCCGGCGATCCGGCCGAGGTCATGGTGAAAGTGACTGAGCCGAACGCCATGGTGGCCGGAATGAACCGGCGCGGCAGGTCGGCGTCGCGAAACAGCGCCAGCGCCATCGGATAGACCGAAAACGCGACCACGAACAGGCTGACGCCGCCGTAGGTCAGCACGGCGCAGGCAATGACGACGGCAAGCGCAGCCTTTGCGTTCCCCAGCCGACTGATGATCCAGTGCGCCACGCTCTCGGCGCCGCCGGAAGATTCCATCATCTTGCCGAACAGCGAGCCAAGCAGAAAGATGAAGAACCACGAGGCGATGAACCCGGTGAAGCCATTCATGTACTGGGTGATCAGATTGGCCTGGTCTGCTTCGGCCAGCGGTGGCAGCAGCGCGATGTCGCTGGTCAGTGCCACCAACAACGCACACAACGGGGTGGCCACGAACAGGCTCATGCCGCGCATGGTCAGAACAATCAAAAGTGCAAGGCCGCCCAGCAGCCCGATCAGGCTCAACATTCGCTATCACCCAGGGTTCGTTTATATCCGCCGGAATACATCACCGGCCGATGCCATGGTGCTTGGGCTGCGGGCGCCATGGAACTGTACCAAGGTACAAGCGCAGCGCCCAGGGCCGGCGACCTTCCAGGCGGCTTGTACCTTGGTACAGTATTTTTAGGCTGCCTTGCGCTTATAGACTCGCCTTTGACTTGCCCGGTGCCGCCGGGTGTGACGTATTCAAATCAAGCAGTACTCATTCAATTCAAGCAGCAGGCGAGGTTTCAGCATGATCGATTCGACAACAACTACTCACAAGCGTACACGGCTCGGACGCGCGATTCGAATGGCACTGATCTCGAGTCTGTGCATCGGTTTCGCGGTCGCGCATGCGCAGGACAGCGAAGACGCAGAGAATTCCGATGACCAGGAGGCGCAAGACGCGAGCCTGGACCGGATGGTCGTTACCGCGCGGCGACGGGATGAAGACCTGCAGGACGTTCCGATTTCGGTTACTGCCCTCAGCAGCGGGAAGCTCGAGGATTTCGGCGCCCAGAACATCACCTTTCTCAACCGCGT
>DATFJJ010000039.1:0-4283 GCA_035269245.1 Wenzhouxiangellaceae bacterium
TCGCGCGGCGTGTTTTCCCACGATGACAGCGAGCCGCCCAGACCGACCGAGCCGGTGTAGCCCGACAGCGCACCGCCGATGTCGAAGTCCTTGGCCTCGCCCTCGACGCTGGTCGCGGCCAGGATCCGGCTGGTCCGTGCATCGACGACGCGCAAGTCGATGGCCATGTGGGCGCTGCGGGACCCGCCGGCAATTGCGCCGACCACGCGGCCGAGGTTCCCGCCACCGATGCGGCCCGAAGTGCCGCCGGAATTGCCGTCGAACTCGGTCACCGCCGCTACGACCAGCAATTCCGCGCCCTCGATTTCGCCGATGGCCGCCGCGGTTTCCTCTCGCACCCGGCCGCTGGCGCCGAGATCCTGTTCGCCGAGCACGTCATCCAGCGCTTGGCGTTCGAGCACGATGTAGCGTCCCGAATTGACCAGCGCGGTGGTCAGCATGTCGGCCATGCCGTCGCCGATCGACGGGCTGTACCAGCCTGCGTAGCCGGCCGCGTCGGCGGTCTTGTTTTCGAACCGGGCCACGGCGATGCGCGCCTTGGGGCCGTTGTAGTTCTCGGCCTGGGCGTCGGCCATGCTCCTGCCCGAGCTTTCGCGCACGTTGGTCGTGGTACCGGTGCCGGCCGGACAGCCGACCAGCATCAGCGTCGCAAGCAAGGCAAAAAACAGTTGAATGAATTTCTTCATCACAGGACTCCCTCCCGAGTTCTCAGTTCATCTTCCGTGGTGTCGGAACCTCATTCCACCTTGAGCGTGGCGTCGGCCGAAACCCAGCCTGTCCGGCCCTGGTCGTCTCGCACCTGCACCCAGTCGCCGGCGCGGACCACGGCCTCGACGATCTTGCCGGCGCTCAGGGTGAAGGCCGCGGCGCTTTCGGTATTCGGGCCCTGATGCGCGGTGGCGGAATTGGCGGTGATCACGACCCGCTCACCGCCGCCGGAAGCGGCCGAGCCGCCGTTGCCCGAGGCGGTGTTGGCGACCGGGGCACCGGAGCCGTCATAGCGCAGCATGGCGGGCGGAGTGACCGAGATGACGTAATCGACAGCCGCGCCGATGACCTGGCGCAGCGCTTTCTCGCGCGGCGTGTTTTCCCATGAAGACAGCGAGCCGCCAAGACCGACCGATCCTGTGTAGCCGGCCAGCGCGCCGCCGATGTTGAAGTCCTTGGCCTCGCCTTCGACGCTGGTCGCGGCCAGGATCCGGCTGGTCCGTGCGTCTACGACGCGCAGGTCGATGGCCATGTGGGCGCTGCGCGAGCCGCCGGAAATCGCGCCGAATACGCGGCCGATCTTGCTGCCGCCGATGCTGCCCGACCGGCCGCCTGTATTGCCGTCGAATTCGGTCACGGCGGCAACTACAAGCAATTCCGCGCCTTCGATTTCTCCGATGGCCGCCGCAGTGTCTTCGCGGATCCGGCCGCTGGCGCCCAGGTCCTGTTCGCCGAGCACGGTATCGAGGCTGTCGCGCTCGAGCACGATGTAGCGCCCGGAGTTGACCAGGGCGGTGGTCAGCATGTCGGCCATGCCGTCGCCGATCGACGGGTTGTACCAGCCGCCGTAGCCGGCCGAGTCGGCGGTCTTGTTTTCGAACCGGGCCACGGCAATGCGCGCCTTGGGCCCGTTGTAGTGGTCGGCCTGGGCGTCGGCCATGCTGCGGCCCGAGCTTTCCCGGACTTTCACAGTGGTGCCCGCCTGGGCGATGCAGTCGGTGGTCATGGCAACTGCGGCCAGCGCGAAGATCAGGCTAGATATCCAGTATTTCATAGGGTTGTCCCGGCGTAGTGTCTTGAGCGAAGTTTGAAAACGTTTACCCGGGGATTCCGGGGCACGATCACGGTCTATTCAATTTATACGAAAACCCGGCGCGATGCGCGCCATGTTCGACGCCTGTTCGAGGTGCAAGCAAGCACGCACCTCGGGGTCGGGCGGGCGATTCGGGTGAGGCCGCGAACCGGCCAGCGGCTCAGGTGGCCGCCGAGGCCCTCCCGCGCTGGTTGGGTGTGGCAGGGGCGCTTGTGCGCCTGCCGATGCCTTCATGCTTGAAACCCAATTCGGAAAGATCGCGGGGATCGTAGATATTCCGACCGTCGAAAATCACCGGCTCGGAGAGCAGCGTCTTGATGCGATCGAAATCGGGGCTCCAGAACGCCTTCCATTCCGTGATCACGACCAGTGCATCGGCACCTTCGAGGGCGTGGTAAGGGTCGTCGACCAGGGCCAGGTCGTCGCGTTCACCATAGATTCGGCGGGTCTCCGGCATGGCCTTGGGATCGAATGCCTGGACTTTTGCACCGGCTTGCCATAGCGCCTCCATCAGCACTCGTGCCGGGGCTTCGCGCATGTCGTCGGTTTCGGGTTTGAACGCCAGGCCCCACAGCGCCAGCGTGCGTCCGGCCAACTCGTGCCCGAAATGCAGGTTGATCTTCTCGAACAGGCGTTGCTTCTGCTTCTGGTTGACCGTCTCCACGGCCTCCAGGATGCGCGGCTGATGGCCGTGAGCGACCGAAGTGCGGGCCAGCGCACGCACGTCCTTGGGAAAGCACGAGCCACCGTAGCCGACGCCCGGATAGATGAAGTGGTAGCCGATGCGCGGATCGGAGCCGATGCCGATGCGCACCCGCTCGATGTCGGCGCCGACGCGCTCGGCGATGTTGGCCAGTTCGTTCATGAACGAAATCTTGGTTGCCAGCATCGCATTGGCGGCGTACTTGGTCAGCTCGGCCGAGGCGATGTCCATGGAAAAGATCTTTTCACGGTTCCGGTTGAACGGCGCGTAAAGATGCCGCAGTTGCGACTCGGATTTCTCGTCGTCAACGCCGATGATGATTCGGTCAGGCGTCATGAAATCCTTGACCGCCGCGCCTTCCTTGAGGAATTCCGGGTTCGATGCCACCCGGGGCGTGAACTTGCCGGTTGTGGATTCGCTCAGCGCCGAGCGTACCTTGGCCGCCGTGCCCACCGGCACGGTCGATTTGGTAACCACCAGCTGGGACTCGGCGAGTTCCCGACCGAGGGTGCGCGCCACCGAAAGTACGGCGCGGAGATCGGCAGAGCCGTCCTCGTCCGAAGGTGTACCGACCGCGATGAACAGAATTTCGCCGTGGTGCGTCGTTTCGACCGCATCGGTCGAAAACTGCAGCCGCCCCGCGGCGTGATTGCGCTGCACCAGCCCTTCCAGGCCGGGTTCGAAGATCGGAATCTCGCCGCGGTTGAGCGCATCGACCTTGGTCTGGTCGATATCCATGCAGATGACGTGGTTCCCGACCTCCGCCAGGCAGGCCCCGGTGACCAGCCCCACGTAGCCCGTTCCGAAAATACTGATACGCATGCTGAGTCCCTTACGTCCTTTTACCCGAAATTACCGGGGATGCTTTACAAAATTGCTGCGTCTGGAGATCGTTGAAATCACTTTAAATCATGAATCAGGGAAAATCGCAGTGAAGCAAAGCGAGCAGGCGCCTGGCGGTGGCCGCCGGCGCGCAGGAACCGCAGTGCACTGATTGGTGCATGAGGATTCCGAGCACCGCCGGACGCCGCCAGGCGCCTGCTCGTGCCGCTTCACTGTGATTTTCGCAGGTCTTCGATCATGGCCTTCAGAAACCGCGCCGCCTCGCCCCCGGTGCAGACACGATGGTCGAAGGTCAGCGACAGCGGCAGCGTGCGGTGCGCTTCCATGCCGCCCAGTACCGGCACCACTTCATGCCGCAACACGCCGGCGGCGACGATGGCCACGCACGGCGGATTGACGATGGGCGTGGCGTAGCGACCCGCGAATACCCCGAAGTTGGACAGCATGATCGTGTAGTCCTTGAGATCCTCCGGAGGAATCGAGCGGTTCTTGGCGTTGTCGCGCAGCCGGTTGATCTCTTCGCGCATCTGCTGGCGGTCGGATGAATGCACGTCCTTCAGGCGCGCGACAAACAGGCCGTCGGCGGTATCCACGGCCATGCCCACGTGCATGCCCTTGTGGATCATGCGCATGTTCTGTTCATCGTCGTACCAGGCGTTCAGACCCGGCTCGGACTGGGCGCCGGCCCACAGCGAGCGCAACAGGCGCACGGTGATGTCCTCGCCGTGTTGCCAGGCGTGGATGTCGGCGTCGTCCATGATGGTGGTGGCCACGACGCGGGCGTGCGATTCGCTCATCGCGCGCGCCATCGTCCGGCGCGTTCCGCGAATGGGTTCCCATTCGCCGGTCGGTACCTCGGACTTGCTGCCGGACGCGGCGTGCTTGCTCGCAGTACGGGTTTCTTCGCGCTTCGGCTGCTCGCGTTCGGCGGGACTG
>DATFJJ010000040.1:0-4784 GCA_035269245.1 Wenzhouxiangellaceae bacterium
GCAGCAGCGATTCCCGCGCGCGGTAGCCGTGGCTTTCGTGCGGCAGCATCACCAGCCGGGCCTCGGCCCCGAGACCCTTGAGCGCGTCGAACATTCGCTCGCTCTGCATCGGGAAGGTACCGGAGTTGTTGTCTTCCATGCCGTGGATCATCAACATCGGCTCGTCGATCTTTTCGGCGTGGAAGAAAGGCGAGGCGGCGGCGTAGACCTGCTGCGCCTCCCAGAAATCGCGCTCTTCGCCCTGAAAGCCGAACGGCGTCAGCGAGCGATTGTACGCGCCGCTGCGCGCGATGCCGGCGGCGAATAGATCGGAGTGGGCCAGCAGGTTGGCCACCATGAATGCACCGTACGAATGCCCGCTGATCGCGATCCGTCCCGGGTCGGCGATGCCGCGCTCGACCAGCACGTCCACAGCGGCTTCGGCGCTGGCGACCAGCTGCTCGCGGAAGGTGTCGTTGGGCAGGTCGTCGCCGACACCCACAATGGGCATTTTCGGGTCGTCGAATACTGCGTAGCCCAGCGCCAGGAACGGCAACGGCCCCCAGAAACTGATGCTGTTGAACTCGTACGGCGACTCGCGAACCTGGCCGGCCACCGAGCTGTCCTTGTACTCCAGCGGATAGGCCCACATAAGCACCGGCAGCGGACCGTCGTCCTCTGTGTAGCCCGGCGGCAGGTACAGGGTGCCGCTCAGATCGATGCCGTCGGCGCGCTCGTACTGGATCAGTTCCTTGTCGATGCCTGTCAGCTGCGGATGCGGGTGCGGAAACTCGCTGACCTGGGTCAACGTATCGGCCGAGAGATCGCGGACGAAAAAGTTCGGTTGAGTGTCGCGCGCCTCGCGCAGCGTCAGGATGCGCTGACCCCGGTCGTCGAGTACGTCGGCAACCCGCTCGTACCACGGCGCCTCGGAATGCCACACCCGGGTCTTTTCGCCGGACGAAAAGTCGTATCGGTCCAGGAAGGGAATGTTGCCCTCGGGCGACGCCCCGGCGCCGGCCAGCAGTACCGTATCGTCGTCTATCGTATGAATGATTGAAGTTCCGTACTCGCTTAGCGTCCGGACCGGCGTGCCGGGGTCGTTGTAGGCATCGTTGTAGCTGCGTTCCTGGAACAGCACCGGCTCGGCATCCGGATTCGACGGCGAAATTCTCCAGGTGCGCAGCTTGCGATCTGAAAAACGCCATTCGGTCAGCATCGCCAGTTCGTCGTGAGCCCAGTCGACGCCCGCGTAGCGCCAGCCGGTGCGCGCCAGCGTCTCGGGCTCGGAGCGGAAAGGCGCGGCCCAGCTCTGGACATGGTCGTGGTGCTCGACCTCGGCACTCATGTCGCCGCCGTCAAGCGCCTCGGCCCAGACCAACGTGGCCGCGGCGTCGGCGCGCCACTGGATGCTGCGACGGCCGGTGCGCACCGAATCGAAGCCCTTGGGGATGTCTTCGGCCAGCGGCAGGTCGGCGATCGTCCGGATACGCCGCCCGTCCGCGTCCCGGACTTCCGACAGCATCGGGAAGCGTGAATACGGCACCGCATAGGAAAACGGCCGCTGGACGGTCTCGACCAGCAGGTAGCGGGCATTCGGCGACGGCTCGAAACCGGCGACAAGCGCCGGACCGCCCAGTTCGGTGATTTCTCCGCCCAGGCTCACGCGCGCCAGCTGACCCGTAGCCAGGAACGTGAAGCGCTCGGCATCCAGCGCCGTCTGAAGCAGGTCCTGGTAGGTGCGCACCGGCGCCTTGCTTTCCGGGTCGGTTTCCTGGATCACCGGTGCAATCGCCTCTACCGAGGGTTGCGGCAGGGTGCGACCGTGATTGACCGCGATATTGACCAGCAGGCCGCTCGCGTCGGGCAGCCATTGGTAGGGCGTCGAGGTCAGCACGCTGTTGAGCGGCAGATCAGCGAGCTCGCGCGCCCGGCCCCGGTCGGTGTCGAAGATCCACAGCGTCTTGCGGTCGTCGCGCTCCAGCGTGAACGCCAGGTAGCGCGAGTCCGACGACCAGGAAGGCGATGCGATTCGCGCGTCCGGCAGTCCTTCGACAGCCGTTCGCGTCCCCTGCTCCAGGTCGTGAAGCGCGATCGAATCGTAGCTGCGCGATCGTGAGCGTGAAAAGGTCGAGGGCGTGATCCGCAGACCGGCCAGCTTCAGTTCCCCGCGTGCCACCTCGGCCAGCGGCAGCACCCACTTCCACTCCAGCGTCGCCACGCGACGCCTGTCCGGAGAAACCGCCGAGGCCGGCTGCATCGGCGCGTCGACCAGCGCGGTCAGCGCCGGATCCGGTTCACGATACTCGTCCTGGGCGAAAGCGGCGGTGAGCGACACCGCCAGCAGGACAGCGGCCACAAGCAAGCGATTCATCATGGATAATCCTTTTCATGCGTCTCGAGTCCGTCGAGTATAAACAACCGATCCGCCGACAATCCGGGCGCATCCGCCAAAGTCGCGGGCGCTACGCGAAAAGCCGGTGATGACGCGCCGGCACACTTCGAATCCAGGGCCTGCATGATGACACCCGACACGCTGGAGCTGCTGTACCTCGACGACCGGTTGTGCGCGATTGCCAAGCCGTCGGGCATCATGGTCCATCGGACCGGCATCTCGACCGATCGAATCTTCCTGGTCGACCTGCTGCGCGAGCGGCTGGGTCGCCGGATCTGGACCGTGCACCGGCTCGATCGCGCCACGTCGGGCGTGCTGTTGTTCGCGCTGGATGTCGAGATGGCGGCCGATATGGGCCGGCTGTTCGAGGCCGGCGCAATCAGCAAGCGCTATCTCGCCGTCGTCCGCGGCTGGCTGGACGAATCCGGCGAAATCGACAAGCCCTTGCGCGGCGCGCGCAACAAGACCCGCGACGCCCTGACCCGCTACCGCCGGCTGGCGACCGCCGAACTGCCGGTGGCGATACCGCCGCACGAAACCGCGCGCTACAGCCTGGCGGAGATCGAGCCGAAGACCGGCCGTACGCACCAGATCCGTCGCCATCTAAATCACATTTCGCATCCGATCGTCGGCGACGTCAATCACGGCGACCGGCGCCACAACCGGCTGTTCCGGGCCCGTTTCGGATGTTACCGGCTGCTGCTTCACGCCGTATCGCTTGAATTCGAACATCCCGCGACGGACCGATCCTTGGAAATTCAGGCGATGCCGTCGGACGACTTTGTCGAGGTCGGCAGCGCGCTGGGCTGGTCCGATATCATGGCCAGGGTCTCACCAGGCGATAGCGAACCGGGCTGAACGCATGGAAACCACCCTCCTCACCGTCACCATAGCCGCCGCCATCACCGCGATCATGACCGGCGTCGGCGCACTGCCCTTCCTGTTCATGCGCAGCATCAGCGACCGCGCCGTGGGCTGGTCCAACGCCGCGGCCGCCGGCCTGATGCTGGCTGCCAGCCACAGCCTGGTATCGGAAGGCGTGTCGCTGGCGGCAGGACTGACGCTTGCAGGCGTTCTGATCGGGCTGGCAGCGATCCTGGCGTCGGACCGTTTGCTGGACAAGGCAGGCGGTTTCGAAATCGCCGATCTTCAGGGGGCGAGCGCCGTTCGCGCACTGCTCATTCTCGGCATCATGACCGCGCATTCATTTGCCGAGGGCATCGGCGTGGGCGTATCGTTTGCCGGCGACGAGGGTCTCGGCGTCTTCATCACCAGCGCGATTGCCTTTCACAACATTCCCGAGGGCCTGGCCATCGCGCTGGTGCTGATCCCGCGCGGCACGCCGGTCTGGAAGGCCGCGCTCTGGGCCGTCTTCACCAGCCTGCCGCAACCGCTGATGGCGGCTCCGGCGTTCGCCTTCGTTGAATGGTTCAGGCCGCTGCTGCCGGTCGGCCTGGGCCTGGCCGCCGGCGCAATGATCTGGATGGTGTTCTCCGAGCTCACGCCCGACGCGCTGAAAAAGAGCTCATCGAACTCGGTCGGCGCGGTCATCGTGCTGGCCTTTGCAGCCATGATGGCCTTCCAGCTGTTCGTGCTGGCTTGAATGGCGCCCGGCTACTCGATCCGGAGTTCACCGACCCTCGTGATACGGTAATGCATAGTCAAAAAACGAAGGAAATCCGTTCGTGTCCAATACCAATGAAGACAATGATGAAAAAGTCCTTCTGATCACCGGCGCCTCGACCGGCATCGGTGCCGCTACCGCGCGGGCCGCGGCGAAAAAAGGCTACAGACTGGCCCTTTGCGCACGGTCGGCAGACAAGCTGGAGGCGCTGGTCCGGGAGATCGGCGACGACCGGGCGTTCGCGCAGCGCTGCGACGTGACCGACTTCGACGATCAGCAGCGCATGGTCGCGGAAGTGCTGGATCATTTCGGTCGCATCGATGCGGTATTCGCCAACGCCGGTACCGGCGGCGAACCGGGCGGGTTCTCCGGCGCGCCGGTCGCGAGCTGGAAGAAGATGGTCGACGTCAATATCCTCGGCGTGGCGTTTACCCTGCGCGCGACGCTGGAGGAGGTGAAGAGGCGCCAGGGCCACGTTGTGCTCACCGGCTCGGTGGCAGGAAGACGAACGCTGCCCGGATCGATGTACTCGGCCACAAAGTGGGCGGTTTCGGCCATCGGCTACGGCCTGCGCGAAGAGATCAAGGGCTCCGGAGTACGCGTCACGCTGCTCGAGCCGGGAATGGTCGACACGCCGTTCTTCGACGAGCCCAAGCCCGACGCGCTGAAGGCCGAAGACATCGCGCGCGCCGTGATCTACGCGCTGACGCAGCCGGCGCACGTCGACCTCCACGAACTGATGGTGCTGCCGACGCCTCCCCAGGACGATGCGAATAACGGTCGGGA
>DATFJJ010000041.1:0-2824 GCA_035269245.1 Wenzhouxiangellaceae bacterium
ATGGCGGGCCGAAAATCGTTCGAAAGTTCGCGGTCTACCTGAATAACGCAATCCGTGGCGTATTTACGACTGTTTTTCTACACGTTCGCGCAGTTGCCGAACCTCCTCTTCGAGAATCGCGGTCTTTTGAGCCAGCCTCAGCAGACGGCGACGATTGGTCGTGAGTTCGAGGTCCTCGAGCAGCACCTTGATCAGCAGGGTCAGTATGGCCAGCACGAAAAGCAGTGAAGGAGCGTAGGCAATACCGACCATCCGGGCCAGCGCGTCCAGAAGGCCGGGCATCAGGCCGAACAGGGCGATCATGACCGAAACCGTCAGCCACCAAAGCGAATGGCTGACCGGAAGCCGGTCGCGGCGAATCATCAAGAGGATCAGCACGACCATCGCAGCGGCCAGCACGCCGGCGAACACCTGCAGGGGAATCAACTCTTGCCTTCCTTCGTCCGGCGGCGCCTGCTGCCGCCGATGAGCGCCGAATAGAGGAGGTAATACGCGACCATCGGCCAGGAATTGAAGATGCGGGACATGCCGTGGCAACGCGGCTGCATGCGGACGTCGACCTCAACCACGCTCAGATCGGCATGGTGAAGACAAAGCAGTACCCCCACGTCCTGGTACTCGATGAGGGTGTGCCGCTGCGAGACCAGCAGATCGACGGCGGTGCGGTCGTAGACGCGGAAGCCGGAAGTGAGATCGTCTATCCGCAGACCGCTGAGCCACCGCAGGGTTCGCCATGCCAGTCGGCGCCTGCGATTGGCACGCCCCACGCATGCCCCGATGACCACATTGGGGCCGTCATTGGCCGTGATCAGGCCGAGCAGTTCGGGGATATCTTCGGGGTTGTGCTGGCCGTCGGCATCCAGAGTGACGACATGCGAGCAACGGCAGAGCTGGGCGTAGCGCATGCCGGCCTGGATTGCCGCCCAGGAGCCGGCGTGAAAGGGCAGCTCGAGTACGGTCGCGCCCGTCTTTCGAGAGACCTCCCGAGTGCGATCAGAAGAATGGTCGTCCACCACCACGGCCCTGAGCCCAAGGGCGAGCACCCGCCGCACGACAGCCCCCACATCGGCTTCCTCATCGCGAGCCGGAATCACGACGATAACATCGGCTGCGGCGTCGCGAATCGGGATGACCCGCGCACCTGCGGCTTCAGATTCTCCCCCCGGAAAGGCTTGAATCGCCCGCGGAATTGTCATCGGTGAATATGCCACGCTTGAATGACGGCAAGTATACTCGTGGTCGCCGTATCTTTCACCATGCGGTCCCGGGTAAAATACTCCGCGAAATTCATCGACAAACCTGAGTCGCCCATGAACGACACGCATCGCAAACCGCTGATTGCCGGAAACTGGAAGATGAATGGTTCGGTCTCGATGGCCGAGGCACTGGTCGATGCGATAGGCGAAGCCGGGCCGTTCCCGGTCACCGACGTGCTGGTGATGCCGCCGTTCGTTTATATCGACAGGTTGGCGTCGCGCGCGGCGTCCGCCGGCCTGTTGATCGGCGCCCAGGACCTGAGTGAGCACGAGGAAGGCGCTTACACCGGAGAGATTTCCGGCGGCATGCTGGCCGACGCAGGTGCCGGTTACGTGCTGGTGGGTCACTCGGAGCGCCGTCAATATCACGACGAATCCGATGATGTCGTAGCGGCCAAGTTCGAGGCGGCGCATGCGGCCGGGCTGAAACCCGTTCTTTGTGTCGGCGAATCCCGCGAGCAGCGCGAGGCCGGCGAGACCGAAGCGGTGGTGGGCGCTCAGGTCGATGCCGTGCTTTCCCGATGCGGCGTCTCGGCATTTTCCGACGCCGTCGTTGCTTACGAGCCGGTGTGGGCCATCGGCACCGGCCTTGTGGCGGCGCCGGAGCAGGCTCAGCAGGTTCATGCATTCATTCGGGCACGTTTGGCTCGACACGATGTTACAATGGCAGGCCGTATTCGGATCCTGTACGGAGGCAGCATGAAGCCGCAGAACGCCGCGGATCTGCTGGCCTGCGAGGATATCGACGGAGGCCTCATCGGCGGGGCTTCCCTGAAAGCGGACGAATTTATCGCGATTGTTATTACAAGCGTCGCGGCAAGCGCTGAGACAAGTGGTGCAGCGGCCAGCTGAGCCGGTCTCGGAACCTGGTCGCAAGCTAGAATCGCGGCATGTATCGAATTGGAATAAGCATGTTTACAACGCTAATGGTTTTTCAAGTACTGGTGGCCGCAGGCCTGATCGCCATCGTGCTGGTGCAGCGTGGCCCGGGTGCCACGATGGGCGCAGCCTTCGGCTCGGGCGCTTCCGGCACCGTCTTCGGCTCGCGCGGCGCCGGGAATTTTCTGACACGCACGACCAGCTGGCTTGCCGTGGGTTTTTTCGGCATCAGTCTGGCGCTGGCGGTACTGGCAACCAGCCTGAGTAGCCAGGTGGGTGATGAGTCGGCGCTTTCGGGTTCCGTGATGGAGCAACAGGAACAGCCGGTTCAGAATGAGGAGAGTGTCGGGATCGAATCGGCTATCGATGATCTCGACAATGGTGGCGACAATCCGGCGACCGAGCAGCAGACCGGCGCGATCGATGCTGTCGACCAGCCCGAACAGGCGACTGCATCCGAAGAAGCCACGCAAGACGATGACGGCACGCTGCCAGAGCCGCCGTCGGGTTCCTGATTCAATGAGTTTTTCACGTCGATTTCCTGCCGAAGTGGTGGAATTGGTAGACACGCTGTCTTGAGGGGGCAGTGGCCTTTGGCCGTGCCGGTTCGAGTCCGGCCTTCGGCACCAGAAATTCGACAACGATTGCGTTACTGCGCATGGCCGTCAGAAAGTCTGGCGGTTCCGGTC
>DATFJJ010000042.1:0-6828 GCA_035269245.1 Wenzhouxiangellaceae bacterium
CGGCCCGGCAGCTCGATCGCCGTGCTGGCCTTCGACAACATGAGCCCGGACCCGGACAACGCGTACTTCGCCGAAGGAATTTCCGAGGAAATTCTCAATATCCTCGCCGGCGTCGACGGCCTCCACGTGGCCTCGCGCAGCTCGGCGTTCTCCTTCAAAGACAAGAGCATTCCGATCCCCGAGATCGCACGCGAACTCAACGTGATGCACGTGTTGGAGGGCTCGGTGCGCAGGCAGGGCGATCGCGTGCGCATCACCGCGCAGCTGATCCATGCCGAAACCGACGGGCACCTCTGGTCGCAGGCTTTCGATCGCGACCTGGTCGACATCTTCGAGGTGCAGGCTGAAATCGCCCAGTCGATCACGACTGCGCTGGCCGAAGTCCTCGGCGTGCAAGATGTTTCGGTCCAGGCCTCCACGAGGAACATGGAGGCCTATGAGCGTTTCCTGCGCGGCCGCGCGCAGTTCCACCAGCGCCGTGACTTCGACCAGGTCCTCGCCGATCTCCGCTATGCCGTCGAGCAGGATCCTGATTTCGGCGAGGCCTGGATTTACCTGGCTGCGGCCAACTTCGTGGCGCCGGGCTATGACGTCGAAAAATATGATTACCAGGAGATGATGCGCAACACGCGGGCCGCGCTGGAACGGGCCCGAGCGCTCCTGCCGGACCACCCGATGGTGACGGCGCTGCAAGGCATGATCCTGAGCGATGAGGGCAAACCCGAGGCGCTGTCGGTGTTGCGCCGGGCGAGCGAGCTGCGCTCGCATGATTCCACGCCGACGATGTGGTTGGGGCTCAAGCTGTACACGGCGGGGTACAGCGAGGAAGCCGCCGCGGCGCTCGAGCGGGCATCCGGGATGGATCCGATGGTCGGCATCAACCAGGGTTACCTTGGCATGACTTACCTGGCACTCGGCCGGGAGGCCGATGCGGAACGCCGCTTTCGCCGCGCACTCGAGCTCGGCTGGCCGCCCGGCTTATGGATTTATGCCATCGAACTGGCCGCCAGGGGCGAGCGGGACGCGGCTGTTGCGTTGCTGCACGAAGTCCTGGCCGCCGGGGGTCCGTACGCCGCGGATGTGGCCGCCTTGGTCATGGCGCTGCGCGATCCGGCGCAGGCCGCCGAGATTATCGTGCCCGATGACTACAGCCGGTACAGCCGCCCACCGGAGGAGTTGCTGGCTCTCGGGCAGTATGATCGCTATCTCGATGCGCTGCGCGCGCGCCTGGCGAGCGGGAAACTGCAGAACCAGCCGGGCTGGCTGCGTACCGCATGGCTGCCGTCTTCCGGTCCGCTGCGGGAGGATCCGCGTTTCTTCGCGGTGGCGGATTCCATCGGCATCGTGACGTTGTGGGAGTCCCGCGGGTATCCGCGTGGCTGTGAGCGGGTCACCTCGCCGGCGGGCGACCGGCTGGATTGCGGAGGTATGGAACGGTGAGCTTCTTTGCAGAGCTCAAGCGCCGCAACGTATTCCGCGTGGGCGCGGCCTATGCCGTGGTGGCGTGGTTGCTCATCGAGATCAGCGACACGATTTTCCCGCGCCTCGGCCTGCCGGAATGGACCGTGACTTTCGTCATCGCTTTGCTGTTTCTCGGCCTGCCGCTCGCGCTGTTTCTCGCCTGGGCTTTCGAGCTGACGCCGGAAGGGGTGAAGCGGACCGAGGAGGTCGAGCAAGACGCGTCGGTCACGCCGCAGACCCGTCGGGCCATCGACAAGCTGATCCTGGTCGGCATGGTGGTGGTGGTGGCCGTGATCGTGGCGGACCGGTTCCTGTTCAAGGAGAGCGGTCAGGGCGCGCGTGACCTGCCTGTCGCGACGGCAGGTGTGGCCGAGCGGGAAGACACGGCATCGGAATCGGCGACCGGGACGGAGGGGTCTGGCGCGCAAAGCCAATCGCTTGTCGAGGCGTCAGGTGGGCAGCCGGTCGGCGCCGTATCCGTGGCAGCGGAAACGCCGGAAGCGAGCGGCATCGCCGTGCTCCCGTTCGTCAACATGAGTCCGGATCCCGAAAACGCCTATTTCGCCGACGGCATCTCCGAGGAGCTGCTGAACATTCTCGCCGGCATCGACGGCCTGAAGGTCGCCTCGCGTACCTCGGCCTTTTCCTTCAAAGGAAAGGACACGCCGATCACCGAGATCGCCCGGTTGCTGGATGTGCAACATGTGCTCGAAGGTTCGGTGCGCAAGCAGGGCGAGCGGGTGCGCATCACGGCGCAGCTGATCGATGCCGGCAGCGACGCGCACATGTGGTCGCAAACCTACGAGCGTGAGCTCGTGGACATTTTTCGTGTGCAGGAAGAGATCGCATTGGCGATCACGACCGCGTTGGAGGATATCCTCGGTACGCGCCAGGTGTCGGTAAATGCGCCAACGGCCGATTTCGAGGCCTACCAGGACTTCCTGCGTGGTCGCTCACGGTTCTACCAGCGCTTCGAGATGGACCGGGCCATCGAGGACCTGCAGTCCGCCGTCGATCGTGACCCGCAATTCGCCGAAGCGTGGGCATTCCTCGCCGCCGCGACCGGTGTCGTCGCGGGCGGCGGTTATCCGACGGAGCTGGACGTCGCTGTGCTTGCGGAACGCTCCGAGCAGGCGATCGCGCGGGCACTTGCGCTTGATCCCGATATTCCCATCTCGCTGGCCGGGATGGGAATGGCCCTGGTGGAAGAGGGCAAGGTTGCGGAAGGCCTCGCCATGCTCGAGGAGGCATCCCGGCAGGTCGATCCGGACACCTCTCCGCGTCTCTGGCTCGGCATTTCGCTCTCGGAGGTCGGGCACGTGGACCGGGCGCTGCCGTGGTTCGAGAGCGCGCATGCCCAGGACCCGTTGGTACCCATCAATCACGGTTATCTCGGTTACGCTTATGCCGTTGTCGGCCGCGACGCGGAGGCCCTGCAGCTGGTCAAGCGAAGCCTGGAGTTGAATCCGACCGCCTGGTACTGGATGCAGCTGCTGGCGATCGAGGCGATGCACCGGGGCGATATGGCGCGATTCGAAGGGCTGTTGCAAATGCTGGGTGACGACGCAAGCTTTATCGACGCCGTGCTGGCTGCCCTAGCTGACCCCGAGCAGCGCGAGTCCCTGTTTGCATCCCTGCCGACATATGTGTCGCCAAACGCCCTGGACGCGACCGTGGTTGCCCTGTCGCTCATGCTGAATGACGCCGATCACCTGTTCGCTGCGGTGAGGCGCAGCAACCGCAGCGGCCAGAACTACATGCGCTTCGCCGCCTGGCTGCCATCGCTCGGCTGGCTCCGCGAGGACCCGCGCTTCTACCGATTCATGGATGACAACGGCGCAGTGGCCTACTGGGACGCCGAGGGCTACCCGGGCGGCTGCCGGCCGGTGGACGATCCGGCGGGCCGGCGGCTCGACTGCAGCGAGTATGCGCCATGAGCCTCATCGCCGAGCTCAAGCGCCGCAATGTATTCCGCGTGGCCGCCGCGTACGCCGTCGTCGCCTGGCTGCTGCTGCAGCTGGCCGATATCCTGCTCGACAACTTCGGCGCGCCGGCGTGGGTGTTCAAGTCGCTGGTGGTGGTGATCGTCGTCGGCTTGTTTTTTGCCCTGTTCCTCGCCTGGGCATACGAGCTGACGCCGGAAGGGGTCAAGCGCGCGAACGAAGTAACGCCGGAACTGGCGCGACCGAATGCCGGGCGGCGCACCGACCGGCTGATCCTGGTCGGCGCCTTGCTGGTAATCGGGGTGCTGGTGGTCGAACGTGCCTGGTTCTCGGGCGGCGACGATCCCGAGACCGAGGCGCAGGCTGTCCCACCATCAGCTGGATTAGCTGATCCAGGCGACTCAGCCGCACCGGGATCGGCGATACCGGCCGGGGAAACAGTGATCGCCGTTCCGGAGAAATCCATTGCCGTGCTGCCCTTCGCGGACTTCAGCCCGGCTGCCGACCAGGGCTGGTTCGCCGATGGCCTGGCCGACGAAATTCTGAACGCACTGGCGCGCACGCCGGATCTCAAGGTCGCCTCGCGCACCGCGAGTTTCGCCTTCCGTGATACCGACCAATCCCCGGCCGACATCGGCGCTGCGCTGAACGTCGCGCATATTCTCGAGGGTTCCGTGCGCCGCGCCGCCGACCAGATTCGCGTGACCGCCCAGTTGATCCGCACGAGCGACGGCTATCACGTCTGGTCGGAGAACTTCGACGGCTCGATAGACGATGCGATCGCTATCCAGGAGCGGATTGCATTCCAGATCGCGCAGGCGTTGAAAACGGCGATGGACCCGGAAGCGCTGGCCGACATGCTCGAGGCCGGCACGCGCTCCGTCGAGGCCTGGGAGGCGTGGCTGAAAACACAGGTCTTGCTGGAAGACCTGCTCGTTTCCGAGGAGCTCGATCTAGAGCCGATACTGGCTTCGGCCCGGCGTGCGATCGAGCTGGATCCGGGCTTCAGCCGTGTCCACGGATTCCTGGCAAGCTTATGGCAGCAACAGCTGACACCGGTATCGGGGCTGTACGACGCGACGACGCTCTCGCGGGCCGAGATTCGGGCGCACTTCGAAAAGCATATCGACGACGCCATCCGCACGGCGCGCAGCGAGGGAGAGCGCCTGGGCTATGAGGCGGACAGCGCCTGGGTACAGATGCTCTATTCCGACCGAATCGCCTATCTGCGTCAGGCTGCAGCATTGCGGCCGGAGCAGGCTGACATCCACATACAGCTGGGTCGGGCATTGATCGAGGTGGGCGCGTATGCGGAAGCGCGCGAGGCGCTGGTGAAAGCTGCCGATCTCGGCCGCGGCACAGCTGCTGAACTGACCACGGTTTACCAGTTTCTGCATCGCGTCGATCCCGAGGCGGCATTGCTGTTGGTCGATCGCGCCCTGGCCGCAGATCCGGGCTCGCCGCAAGTGCTTTACCAAAGCCAGCGCGCGCTTCTTTATGGAGGACAGGTCGAGCGCGCTGCAGCGCTGGCACGCGCGTATGTGCTGCGTGACGCGGACTCCTTATGGAGCCAGGCGGTGCAGTTGCGCCAGGCTTGCGCCGAGGGCCGGAATACAGATGCCGAGGCGATCTATGCACGCCTCGACAGCGGCTCGATCCGGTGGTTGTTGTTGAAGACGCTCGGTCGTGATGAAGAGGCGCGGGAATTGCTGCGGCCGCTGGACACGCCGGACCGGCTTTATGCGCTATCGACCTACCTCGCCTACACGTTCTTCGATCCGGCGGACTACCCGCTGCTGGCGGACACCCTGGCCCGCCAGGGCATAGAGCGCCCGCCGTCGCAGCCGATGCCCTTCGCCTGCAAGCCGGACGGGGGCGCGCAGTGAGCCTGTTCAGCGAACTCAAGCGCCGCAAGGTGTTCCGCGTCGCGGCCGCGTACCTGGTGGTGGCATGGGTAGTGGTGGAGGTGGCGAGTACCGTGGCGCCCAACCTCAACCTGCCGGAGTGGACGCCGCGCATGGTCACCTTGCTGGTCATGCTGGGCTTTCCCCTGGCGCTGGTGCTGGCCTGGATCTTCGACGTCACCCCCGAGGGGGTGACGGTCACCGAGAACGCGGGCGGCAATCGCGGCTTCTATGCCGTCGCGGCGACCATCGCGATAGCGGCCGTCGGGTGGTTTCTGTATGCCGGCAGCGCGGATCCCGAGGCGCCGTTTCCGGATGTCACCGAAGAGCCCTCGATCGCCGTGTTGCCGTTCGTAAACATGAGCGACGATGCGAGCAACGAGTATTTTGCCGATGGTATTTCAGAGGAATTGCTGAACATCCTCGCGGGCATCGACGGCCTGAAGGTCGCCTCGCGCACCTCGGCTTTCTCGTTCAAGGACACCAACACGCCCATTCCCGAGATCGCCGAAGTGCTCGGCGTGCGGCACGTGCTCGAGGGCTCGGTGCGCAAGCAGGGCAACCGGGTGAGGATCACCGCGCAGCTGATCGAGGCCGGCGAGGACGCCCACCTGTGGTCGGAAAGCTATGACCGCAACCTGGACGATATCTTCAAGGTCCAGGAAGAAATCGCGCAGGCGATCACCCTGGCACTGGGCGACGTGCTCGGGACGCGCCACGTGACGGTGCAGGCGTCCACGGGTGACCTGGAGGCTTATGAGCGTTTCCTCAGCGGTCGCGCGCGCTTCCACCAGCGTTCCGAGCTGGACCAGGCCATTACCGACCTGGAGTATGCCACGCAGCACGATCCGGGCTTTGGGGAGGCCTGGATCTACCTGGCGGCCGCCAACCACGTCGCGCCGGGGTACCCATCGGAAAGGGACGTGCCCTTCGAGGTGTCCATGCAGGCCGCGCGCGCTGCGCTGGCACGCGCCAAGACGCTGTCGACGGACCATCCGCTGGTCGTCGCGCTGGAGGGCAACCTGGAGGCCTTTGCCGGCAACCGGGTGGCTGCGCTGGCCTTGCTCGAGCAGGCCTCGGGGATGCGTTCCCAGGATTCGACGCCGACCCTGTGGCATGGCCTCGAGCTGTTGAAGGCGGGTTACATCGGCGAGGCGATCACCGTGCTTGAACGCGCGCATCGAATGGATCCGCGCGTCGGGATCAACAGTGGCTATCTCGGGCTCGCCTATCTCGCCGCGGGTCGGGATGCCGAGGCGCAAGAGCAGATTCGGCTTGCGAGCGCCAATGGCTGGTCAATCGCCACGGATATTTATCTGATTGAACTTGCGGCACGCGGCGAGCGGGGGAGGGCTGTAGCAGTCGCGCGCAGCGTCATGAAAAAAGACGACCTCGAGTTGCCCGAGTCGATCGCGTTTCTGGACGCCATCGAGAATCCGGCGCAGGCTGACACGCTTCTCGAGACCCTCGACGACCCTGATACCCCGTACGAGGTATTGCTTGCGCTCGGGCGCGAAGAG
>DATFJJ010000043.1:0-7829 GCA_035269245.1 Wenzhouxiangellaceae bacterium
CGCGTCAAGGCGCCCGGTGAACTCACCCGCAAGGTCATCGCCGAGCATGTGGCTTCCATCGTCACCGTCGACGAGAACGCCATCGCCCGCGCGGTACTGACGCTGCTGGAACAGACCCGGACTATTGGTGAAGGCGCCGGCGTGGTCGCACTGGCCGCGCTGCTGGAAGGACGGGTAGATCTGGACGAGAACGATCGCGTGGTCTGCGTGATTTCCGGCGGCAACATCGACATGTCGCTGGTCGGGCGCTCAATCGATTTCGGTCTCAGCGCCAGCGGTCGCCTGCTGAGCATCGCGGTCACGCTGCCCGACCGTCCCGGAAATCTCGCGAAACTGGTTCGACAGGTTGCCGCGCTGCACATCAACGTGCGCGAAGTGCGCCACCGGCGCGGCGAACTGCACGTCCCGGTTGGACTGACCGAGATCACGCTGGAACTGGAAACCCGCGATCACGACCACCAGGACGAACTGTTTGCGGAACTGGATTCGCTCGGCCTCCAGGCGCGAGTGTTGAACCAGCCGGACTGAATTGGCCGATTGGCCGCCGCGACGGGAGTTGAGACCGAAGAAAGTAAAGAAAGTAAGGACAGGCACGACGTCCCGGTCGTGATTCCGCCGCCAGCGCGCGCCCAGGAGAAACCTGACGCCCGCACAAAACGCCGCTTCGCGTATCTATTCTCGATCATCAGCTGCGCTTGTAAACGTGCTTTCGGTGACCAACTTTCACCACGGTAACGACAAGAAGCTCCTCGGCCACTTCGTACACGATTCGGTAGATGCCTTGCCGTAGCCGGTAGCGCTCCTGTCCTGAGAGTTTCTCGCTGCCGGTCGGGCGGGGATTTTCCTGGAGCGACTCCATACGCTGAAGAATACGGGCGACATCCTTGTTCGGAATGACCCGAAGATCCTTTGCAACGGATTTCCGGAAAACCAGTTTATATTTTGCCATGGGCCTTCAGGTCGTCCAGCAGGGCCTCATAGCTCATTGTCGGCTCGGATACGCGCTCTTCGAATGCCGCCAGATCCTCCTGATCCTCGGCCAGTGACGCACGAACGGCGTCGTTGACGATATCCGACAGCGAACGTTGCGTATGGGCCGCCTTCAGGCGCAGCGCCGCGTGCAACTGGGGATCGAAATAAACCGTGGAACGCTTGGATGGCTCGCTCATCGTGCTTCCCGAAAAATTTTGACGTTTCAGCATCATAGCGTCACGCCACTAAAGCGTCAAACATTACTCAAGACGCGCCCAGCCAGTCAGGCTGGTTTCACCGGCCGTCGAGCGGGTGTGGCGTACGGGAGTTTGGGGGACTGGACCGAGAACAGTCGGCAGAGGTTCTCCACCAAGACTGCCGCACTTCGGAAATTACCGTTTGCGTTCCAGCCAGGTCTCGATCAAAAACCGCGCAATAGAATCCTTCCGCGGCAGACAAAACGTCTCATCCTCCCCCCGAGCCTTCGCCGCCAGCAACTCGTCCGCGCTGAACCACCGCGCATCCTCGAGCTCGTCGTCGTGAAACCGGATGTCGGTGCTGATGGCGGTCGCATGAAATCCGATCATCAGCGACGACGGGAAAGGCCACGGCTGCGAGGCCAGGTAGCGCACTTCGCCGACTTCGATGCCGCTTTCCTCGTGCACTTCGCGACGCACCGTCTGTTCCATGCTTTCGCCGGGTTCGACGAACCCGGCCAGCGTGGAGTACATCCCGGGCAGGAAGTGCGGCGAGCGGCCGAGCAGACAGCGCGGGGGGCCGCCGTCGCCGCCGGGGTGTTCGACCAGCACGATGACGGCCGGATCGGTACGCGGAAATGACGGCCGGCGGCAGTCGGGGTTGGTGCATGCCCGAAGATGTCCGCCCTTCCGGCTTTTTGTGGTGGAGCCGCAACGCCCGCAGTAGCGATGGTTGCGGTGCCAGAACAGCATGCCGCGGGCGTAGGCCAGCAACGCCGCTTCGGGCTCGGACAGCAGCGGACCGACCTTGCGCAGGTCGGTGAAGCCCTGGCCCACCAGGTCGGCGACCTCGCGCTGCTCGAGCTCGGAATAGTCGGCGGCGAACACCGGCGCCTCGCCGTCCATGCCGAGAAACACGATTTCGGTGGCGTGCCGGTGCAGTTCCACGCCGCCCAGGATGGCCGCCGGCGACGAGCTGTCCAGGCCGTCGACGAGGTTCTGGTTGCGCCAGACCGGAATGGAACGCGCATGCTCATGCTCCAGCGCCCTATCCAGCCAATCGGGGTCGTCGCGCTGTGGGCCGGCGCGGTCGAGGCTGGGGTCGTCGTATTTGAGCCGGTGAACCTCAAATCCCGATTGGCTTGATGTTTTGTCCATACTGGCCGATCATTCTGTGGCAATAGCGTCCGAGTGCAGGAAATCCCAGAACGAATACACAGGTTGGTTTTTTGATGACTTCAAACGAATCATACACGGCCGAGGCCCTGCTGAATTTCCTCAAGCAGGCGGGCATGGAGGGTTTGATCAACCCGGCCACGGCCCGCTCGCGGCGCAAGGCGCTGGAACAGCTGGCCGGCGAACTGACCGACGACGAGCGAGACGATATCCGCCGCATCGACGTCGACGATCTGGTCTCGCGGTTCCACAAGCTCGAAGGCTCGAGCATCCGGTCGGAGACGCTGGAGATATACGGCCAGCGGGTTTCGGCGGCTCTGGAAGAATATCTGGGCTGGCTTGCGGCGCCGGAAACGTTTACTCGCGCCCGCCGCGAGAAAGCGCGCGCATTCAGCCGCGGCGATGCCCTGACCAACGAGCAGCGGGCCGCCGAGAAGGTCACGCTGGAGGCGACCGAGAACCCGAGCAATGTGGTGCCCGTCCCGATCCGCGAGGATCATGTCGTCTACCTGGCCAACCTGCCGATAGACCTGACCCCGGAAGAAGCGGGCCGGATCGCGCGCGTCATCCAGGCCTACGGCAACGGTGACGAGGACCAGTCCGAATGAGCCGGGTTTTCCTGATTGCGCTGATGGCCCTGCTGGCCGCGGCCGGCGGCGGGCTCTGGGTGTACCTGATTGCGGTCGAGTCCTCGGGCCCGTTCCACGAAAACCTGGTGCCCGAGCTGATCGGCATCTGCATCGAGGGCTTCCTGCTGGTCGGGCTGTTGACGCTGGTGCAACGCTCGCGCGAGGCGGCCCGGCGGCATGAACTCTGGCTGAGCCTTCGGGGCTCTTTTCGCGGCCTGCTGTCCAACCTGGACGTGGCGTTCCTGGAACCCGACGCCGACCCGGCCTCGTCGAGCGACCTCGAGAACAATCCCAGGGTGATCGACTATCTGCTCGGACAGCTCGAACAGAAGCATCCCGACCTCGACTGCCTGGTGGCGCTCAAGCGCGAGGCCAACGAAACGGTTTCGCTCACACGCGACCTGGTCGCCGTGGCTGCCCAGCTCAGCGCCACGCACATGAACTGGTGGATCGCCATTGTCGATTCCATACGGCGGCTTTCGGAGGCGCGCGACCGCGAGCAGGCCGAGGTGGCTCTGCATGAAATGCTGGTGAACATCCGGGAACTCGACCGACTGGAGTACTGAGGAACCCTGCAGTATCGCGAGAGGCCCCCTAGAACGTGGCGATGGTGTCGGCGCCGGTCTTTTCCAGCTCGGATTTCGCACGCCGCAGCTCTTTCAGGCTGCGCGCGTGCACGGCGAGCAGGGTCTTGCCGTCGTCCAGGGCTTCCTTCGATTGGCGGATATAGCGGGCGTGATCTGGGCGCACCGTGACCAGCCCTCCTAACAACAGGCCGACGAGGAAGCAGTAAAAGATGATCATGGCCGCCTGGGCCGGATTGTCGGTGACAAAGCCGACCCCGGCGACGAACATCACTGCGTAAGCCACCGCACCGATCGCCGCGCCGGCCAGCCCCAGCCAGAGATGCGCCCGAACCAGGGTATGCCAGATGCCGCGCGACTCGGGCTCCAGTTTTTTCCCGGCGTCCTGGCCGCCGGGCTTGACGATTTCCGTCTGTGCGTCATCGAGTCCGAGTACGTCGATGATCTTGACTGCCGCCTCGCGCGCGGCCGGCTCGGACGCAAAGATGGCCGCCAGCTTGTGATCGGAAGATTCGCCGGTAAGACCCATGGAGTTCTTCATACCGTTTTCCTTTTCGTTCGGACTTTGGTCTTATTACCATACAGCCGCCGCAATTCGTTCGTTAACTCTCTATTGCCAAAAGACACAAGGCCCCGGATTCCCGTGCACGACCCCGCCAGATTTCCCCTACGAAACCGCACGGCCCTGAATCGCGGCAACGTCTCGAGATGCCCAATCGCTTCCGCGTCCGGGATGACGATTCCATTTTTGCTGGCCTGATCACCCGCGGCGCGATTCGGCTGCCGTTGTTCTTTTGCTCGGCCTTCAGCTTGCTTCCGCGGCCGGTCTCTTCTAGACCTTGGGCTTGAGCGAGGAGCCTTCCTGACCTCGTTTCTCCGCGGCCAATGCAATGTTGGCCGACCGCATCACGACACCGGTGAGCGCCAGAAGTCCAACGATCATCAACCCGGCCAGCCAACGGCGATAGGACTCGGCCCGGTAGACACCGCCCGAGCCCAAGCCGGGCATTTGCCGGGGCGGATAAGGCAGACCGTAGCGGGTGGCCAGATTCCGGATGCCGGAGAAGTGGATTACCGGCACGTCCTGGCGCAGGAAATGACCCATCACCGACGGGATGCGGAACGCGCCGGAAGGGGCCGACCGTGAGACGCCCGAATCGAAGAAATGATCGATGGATGCGGGACCGGTGGTCGCCATGCCGCCGCCGACGTTTATCAGCGCCGCGATCGGCTTCTCGCCGGACTCGTCCTTGTAGATACGAATCCGCTCGGCCACCGAGGCCTCGTAGCTTTCCGGCACTGTCAATTCGATGCCGGCACGCTCGGCAGCCTGGCGGATCAGTCGCTTGCCTTCATCGTTGAGCCCGACGCCCCGGTCTTCCAGGCCGCCCAGCGTGGCCGAAACCGCCTTGAACGAAATGATGCGCGCGTCGCGCAGATGACGCGCGATGTCCATCCACGCAAAGCCGGGCACGTTGGCACCCCACTGCGAGGCCGCGCCGGAGACGATGATCACCGGTTCGACGTCAAGCGCCTGCATCGCAGCATAGATCGCAAGATTAAGAGCCGGGAAAGAACCGGATACGGCGACCGCGACGCTATCGCCCGGTTCCACCCCGGCCTCGCCGAGCATCCGCACGGCCACGGCCGCCCAGTTCGGGTTGATCGTTGCCTGCTTGGCCTCAAGATGACCGGCATTGCTGGTAATCGGCGAGGTCGCGACGCCGATCAGCCCGCTGCGCGCCGGGTCGACTTCCGGATTGATCGGCTCGATCCGTCCGCGTATGGGCCGCAGGTGATCGATCGCCTCCTGCACCACGCGCGATGCGCTGAGCATTTCTTCGTAGTACTCGGACGACTCGCTGGAAGTGAACGTCTCGACGGTCACCAGCGCCGCAAGCGCTGCGGCGGCCAGCAGGAACAAAAGCCGGCCCGGGACCTTGGACGGGCGCCAATAAAGTTTGTTTCCTCCGTTCATTCCAGCAACCCCTGCAGCACTGTGGACAGGTCGGCGCGATTGAGCGCCTGTTCGGCCTCGAAGGTCATCAGCACCTCGGGCATGATCAGCACCAGCGTCAGCCGCACCAGCACGCTGGACACAATCAGCCCGGCGAGCGTCTTGAGCACGCCCTGGCGATCGAACCAGATCGCGATCAGGCCCGGGATGATATAGCCGATGACGTTGAGCTCGAAGTACGAGAACTGGGCCTGAGAGCCTGCCGCGGCGTCGCCGGTCGGGAAGCTGAACACGCCGCCCAGCGCGAGGTCCAGCAGGCTGCCCGTGAGATAGCCGATCAGGATCATCAGCGCGGTCTTGCGCCGGCCGTAAATGACCATGATGGTCGACAACGACCGCACCGCTGCAAATGTCACCAGCGACGCGATCAGCGTCATCGCGACGCTCCACGGCTGAAGCAACGTGAGTGCGACGTAGCCAGGCACGACCAGCCCGCCGGCAGCCAGCCCGAAGGCTTCGGCCAGCAGCAGCGTGAACAACAGGCCTACCCCGATCGAGACGGCCAGCAGGTTGAGAACGATCATAGCGGTTGGCTCCGTTTTGCGCGGTTGCCGAAATGCCGGGCCAGCTCGGCGCCGCCCCCGTGGACGTTGCACATGCCGACCACAAGCGCGTCGCCGTCGCAATGCTCGAGCACCACTTCGGCGGTTTCAAGGTGATCCATGCCCTCGGTCACCGTCATCTGGCTTGCGCGAATGCCCTGCTTGACGGCCCGGCGCGCGAACAGCATGGTGCCCGAGCCCATGAGCACGTAGTGATCCGGCTGGGTCCAGCTGCCCGCCACCTCGGCGAGCTGCTGTGACCGTTGCGGCCGGTCGAAGCGGCAGTTGATGACGGCCACGCGGGAACGCCCCTCGCTGTAGCGCTCGACGACGCGCTCCCAGATCATGGCGGTGGATTCCGGATCATTGGCGGCGAACGCGTTGACGAAGATGATCGAACGACCGAAGAAATCGATCTCCTGGACCTGGGTGGCGCCGACTTCGGGCTTGAGCGCCTGCATGCCTTTCAGCGCGTCTTCACGGCTCACCCCCAGGTCCCCGCAGACCTTTAACGACAGAGCCACGTTTTCGGCGTGCTCGGCGTACTGGAACGCGCTCATTTCCTCGTCGGTGACGTCCTCGACGTCATCTTCGGACACCGTGATCAGCTCGCTGCCGCGGTCCCCGGTCGAGCGTTTGAACACATCGAGGTACTTGCGTTCGGCCGTAAATAGTTTGGCGTTCCAGGGCGTCGAGCCGGCCAGTGCAAGCGCGACGTCGTCGGGCTCCGGGCCCATCACATCGAGATGATCGGCGCGGGCGTTGGTAATCACGCCGTGCGTGGAGACGACCATCTTGCGTTCGGTCAACTGCTGATACTGGGGTTGCAGCGCCATGCACTCGACGACGACCACGTCGGGATCGAATTGGGCCATCCGGCGCATAACCCGCATCTGCTCGATGATGTTGGGGAGGTCCGGCCGATGCAGCGGGTAGTCCTCGCCGTCCGGGTCGGTCACTGCCGCGAACGAGCCGGTGGTCTTGGAGCACACGCGATGGCCGCCGTTGCGCAGGCCGGCTGCGATCAACCGAACGACGCTGGTCTTGCCCCGGGTGCCGTTGACGTGGATCCGGATCGGCAGCTTTCGGAGCACGCGTTTGTGCACGCGCGCCTCGACTACGCCCAGCACGACCAGGATCACCAGCGCCGACGCAAGGACGCTGATCGCAAGCAGGTTGGTCATGCATTGATCCTTCGGGCCCGTCCAGACCCAATGTGGACATCAATAAAGCATAACGGCTTATGAACCATAAAGCGGTGGCAAGGCCTTCTCCCAGCGTCGCCGGGCCAGCCGAACTTCAGTCAGGCCGCCATGCGTCGCGTCAGCCGCAGTACCGTCACCAGCAGCGCCGGCAGAAATGTCAGCGTGACCAGCGTGGCGAACAGCAGCCCGGAAAGCACCACCACGCCGACGCCGCGATACAACTCGGTGCCCTCGCCCGGAATGAAGACCAGCGGCGCCAGCCCGAACAGCGTGGTGATCATCGACATCATGATTGGCCGGATGCGGGTGGCTACGGCTTCGCGTACCGCCTCGTTGACGTCGTCCATGCCCTCGCGCAGGTTGGACAGCGTGCGGTCGACGATCAGGATCGGGTTGTTGACGACGACCCCGAGCAGGATCAGGAAACCCAGCATCGTGATCATGTCGAACGGCTGGCGCACACCCACGGCATTGAGCGCGACCAACCCGGCGATGCCGCCGGCTATG
>DATFJJ010000044.1:0-9136 GCA_035269245.1 Wenzhouxiangellaceae bacterium
AGTCAAGCGGCTCTACCCAGAGACGCAGGTGACGATCGGTCCGACCGTCGAACATGGTTTCTATTACGATTTCGCGCGTGATAAACCCTTCCACCCTGACGATCTCGAGGCCATCGAGAACGAAATGCAGCGGATCGTGGCCGAGGATCTACCGGTCAGCCGCAGCGAACTGGCGCGCGACGAGGCGATCGCGTTTTTCCGCGACCAGGGTGAGGAGTACAAGGCCGAGATCATCGCCGACATTCCGGCCGGCGAGACGCTTTCGCTTTACCGGCAGGGCGATTTCATCGACCTGTGCCGAGGCCCGCATGTGCCGTCGACCGGCAAGCTGGGTGCATTCAAGCTGACCAAGCTGGCCGGCGCGTACTGGCGCGGCAATTCGGACAACGAGATGCTGCAGCGCATCTACGGCACGGCCTGGGCCGACAAGAAGCAGCTCAAGCAGTATCTCAAACGCCTCGAAGAGGCCGAGAAGCGCGATCACCGGCGCATCGGCAAGCAGCTCGGGCTGTTCCATACCCAGGCCGAAGCCCCCGGCATGGTGTTCTGGCACGACCACGGCTGGCGCATCTACCGGCTGGTGCAGGACTATATCCGCGAGCGCTTGGTGGAAGCCGACTACCAGGAAGTCCACACGCCCGAAGTGCTGGATCTTGGCCTGTGGCAGAAGTCCGGCCACTGGGAGAATTTCAAGGACAACATGTTCATCACCTCGTCGGAAGACCGCAGCTATGCGATCAAGCCGATGAACTGCCCGTGCCACGTGCAGATATTCAACCAGGGCTTGCGCAGCTACCGCGATCTGCCGCTGCGGATGGCCGAGTTCGGCTCGTGCCACAGAAACGAGCCGTCCGGTTCGCTGCACGGGCTGATGCGGGTGCGCAATTTCGTCCAGGACGACGCGCATATTTTCTGTACGCCTGCCCAGATGGGTGACGAAGTGCAGTCGTTCAACGCGCTGGTGTTCGATGTCTACCGCGATTTCGGTTTCGAGGACATCCAGGTCAAGCTCTCGACCCGGCCCGAACAGCGTGTCGGTTCGGACGAGGTCTGGGACCGGGCCGAGGCCGCTCTGAAGGATGCGCTTGAATCGCGCGACATCGAGTACCAGATACAACCGGGCGAGGGGGCTTTTTACGGCCCCAAGATCGAATTCTCGCTGACCGACTGCATCGGCCGGGTCTGGCAGTGCGGCACGATGCAGGTGGATTTCTCGATGCCCGAGCGGCTGGGCGCGGCCTACGTCGACGAGCACGGCGAAAAGCAGGTGCCGGTGATGCTGCACCGGGCCATACTCGGCTCGGTGGAACGCTTCATCGGAGTGCTCATCGAACACTACGCCGGCAACCTGCCGGTGTGGCTCGCGCCGGTGCAGGTGCAGGTGCTCAATATCACCGATGCCCAGGCCGAATACGCCGAATCGGTCGCTCGCCGCCTCCAGAAGCTTGGATTTAGGGCAGAATGCGACTTGAGGAACGAAAAGATCGGATTTAAAATCCGGGAGCAGACCCTGGCCAAGGTGCCGTACCTTCTCGTCGTGGGAGACCGCGAGAAGGCAGACGGCACCGTCGCCGTTCGCCAACGCGACGGTTCGGACCTGGGCTCTATGCGGCTGGAAGCATTTGCTGACCGTCTCGGTCAGTGGGAGGCACGTCGCGGGCGGACCAACGCCGGCGACTGAACCATTAATTTTTTTCAAACGAAGGAGACCTTCACATCGCAACGGACAAGAAGACGCGACGCAATGAAGACATCACTGCGTCCAAGGTAAGGGTCGTGGGGCCCGAAGGCGACCAGATCGGAATTCGGTCGCTGGAGGATGCCATCGCGCTGGCCGAAGAAGAAGGCATGGACCTGGTCGAGATCGCACCGCAGGCGGCGCCTCCGGTTTGCCGGATCATGGACTGGGGCAAGTTCCGCTTCGAGGAATCGAAGAAGGCCCAGTCCCAGAAGAAAAAGCAAAAGCAGATCCAGGTCAAGGAAGTCAAGTTCCGACCCGGCACCGACGATCACGACTACGACGTCAAGATGCGCAATCTCAGGCGTTTCATCGAGGACGGCGACAAGGTCAAGGTGACACTGCGCTTCCGCGGCCGCGAAATGGCCCACCAGGATCTCGGCCGAGACCTGCTAAAGCGTGTCGAAGGCGACATGGAAGGCGAGGTGACGGTCGAACAGTTTCCGCGCATGGAAGGCCGCCAGATGGTCATGATGCTGGCGCCCAAGAAGACTTGATCCTGTTGAAAACTGACCGTTATCTATCGGGGCTTCGAAGCTTCCGAAGCCATCTCAAAATGTAGCGAGCGGGTGGCTGGGGGTGGCCGCCGGAGCGCAGGAACCGGAATGTATATGTAAATACATGAGGATTCCGAGCACCGCCGGACGCCGCCAGGCGCCCGCGCAGTAATTTTGAGGTGGTTTCGGGTCAGACCACGTAGACGAACAGGAATAACCCCAGCCAGACCACGTCGACGAAGTGCCAGTACCAGGCAACCGCCTCGAATCCGAAGTGGTGGTCGGGCTTGAAGTGGCCTTTCATGCAGCGGAAGGCGATGACCAGCAGCATGATGGTGCCGACGGTGACGTGCATGCCGTGGAAACCGGTGAGCATGAAGAATGTCGAACCGTAGATGCCCGAACCCAGGGTCAGGCCGAGATCCTGGTAGGCATGAATATATTCTTCAACCTGGTAGAACAGGAAAATCGCGCCAAGCGCGGCCGTGGCCAGCATCCAGAAAACCAGCGCGGCGCGATTCATCTTCTTCAGCGCCCAGTGCGCCATCGTGATGGTCCAGCCCGAAGTCAACAGGATCAACGTGTTGATAAGCGGCACGTCGAAAGCTGGAACGGTCTGGAATTCACCGCCGACGTTCGCCGGTCCGTTGGTTGGCCAGGTGGCCTGAAATCCCGGATAGAGCAACTCGTTGGTCATGGCGCCGGTGCCCGCGCCGCCAAGCCACGGCACCGCGAACATGCGTGCGTAGAACAGCGCGCCGAAGAAGGCAGCGAAGAACATGACTTCAGAGAAGATGAACCAGATCATGCCCTGGCGGAACGAGGCGTCGACCTTGCTGTTGTAAAGACCCTGCTCTGATTCGCGAATGACGTCGGCGAACCAGCCGAACATCATCAGGATGACGGTTGCCGCGCCCGCGGCCGCCATCCATGGACCGATTCCGGCGGTGTTGCCGCCGTTCATCCAGTTGGCGAAACCCGAGACCATGAGGAACAGTCCGATCGATCCGACGATCGGCCATCGGGCCTGGTGAGGAACGTAGTAGCTGCCTTGTGCCATTTTGACTCCCGGTTCTATCCTGGCCGGGTCGTTGCCCGGCCTCGATTTTGTTATTTTATCCCGCCGCGTCGGGGCGCGGAAATCTCTTGTCTGTTATCCAAGCACGCCGCGACTGATGAAGCCCAGATAGATCAGCGCTGCAAGACCGCCCAGCAGCGCCACCGTCCAGCGGATATGCCGAACGGGGCGCCTGCTGCTGCGGCTTTTTTTGCTTTCATCCGACATGGTCCGATCGCTCAGGCCAGCTGATCCTTGTGCGCGGAGACGGTATCGTCGACCTGCGGCGGCGTGTCGAAGGTATGCAGCGGGGCCGGCGAGGGCACCGTCCACTCGAGTCCGCGCGCGCCTTCCCATACGCCGGCGGTGGCCTTCTGGCCGCCGCGCACGCACTTGATCACGATCCATACGAACAGCAGCTGGGCTAGGCCGAACGCGAATCCGCCGATCGACGAAATCAGGTTGAATTCAGCGAACTGAACGGAATAATCGGGAATACGGCGCGGCATGCCGGCCAGGCCCAGGTAGTGCTGCGGGAAGAACAGCACGTTGACCGAAATCGTTGACCACCAGAAGTGGATCTTGCCGAGGCGTTCGTCGTACATGTGGCCGGTCCACTTGGGCATCCAGTAGTAGGCGGCGGCCATGATCGCGAAGACCGCGCCGGTGACCAGCACATAGTGGAAGTGGGCGACCACGAAGTAGGTGTCGTGGTACTGGAAGTCGGCCGGCACGATCGCGAGCATGACGCCGGAAAGGCCGCCGATGGTGAACAAAATGACGAACGCGATGGCGAACAGCATCGGCGTCTCGAAGGTCATGGAACCGCGCCACATGGTCGAGACCCAGTTGAAGATCTTGATGCCGGTGGGCACCGCAATCACCATGGTCGCGTACATGAAGAACAGCGAGGCGCCCAGCGGCATGCCGACGGTGAACATGTGGTGGGCCCAGACGATGAACGACAGGAACGCGATCGACGCCGTGGCGTAGACCATCGAGGTGTAGCCGAACAGGCGCTTGCGCGAGAACGTCGGGATGATTTCGGAGATGATCCCGAACGCCGGCAGGATCATGATGTAGACCTCGGGGTGACCGAAGAACCAGAAGATGTGCTGGTACATCACCGGGTCGCCACCACCGGCGGCGTTGAAGAAGCTGGTGTCGAAGAAGCGGTCGGTCAGCAGCATCGTGACCGCGCCGGCCAGTACAGGCATCACAGCGATGAGCAGGAACGCCGTGATCAGCCAGGTCCAGACGAACAGGGGCATGCGCAGAAGGGTCATGCCCGGCGCGCGCATGTTCAGAATGGTCGCGATGATGTTGATCGCGCCCATGATCGACGAGATGCCCATCAGATGGATCGCGAAAATAACGAAAGCGAAGCTGTTGCCGCCCTGCAGCGAAAGTGGCGGGTACAGCGTCCAGCCCGAGGCCGGTGCACCGCTGGGCATGAACAGGGTCGACAGCAGAATCAGGAACGCGAACGGCAGGATCCAGAACGACCAGTTGTTCATTCTGGGAAGTGCCATGTCGGGTGCCCCGATCATCATCGGTACCATCCAGTTGGCAAGGCCTACGAAAGCCGGCATCACCGCGCCGAAAATCATTATCAGCGCGTGCATGGTGGTCATCTGGTTGAAGAACTCGGGATTGACCAGCTGCAGTCCCGGCTGGAACAGTTCCGCGCGGATGATCATGGCCATCGCGCCGCCGACGATGAACATCGCCAGTGAGAACACCAGGTACAGCGTCCCGATTTCCTTGTGGTTGGTGGTGAAGATCCACCGCGCCAGGCCCTTGGGCTGGGCGTGATGATCGTCGGTATGAGCGGTTGTGTCAGTCATTGCGATTCCTTGCAAGTTGGATCGGTGGCACTGCGCGCGATCCGGTTTCCGTCAGTTTCCAAAAAATAGGCAATCGTTAATCAAAGCGCCTGATCAATTCGGCGGACGATCCGTCGACACGATGCTTTCGTCCAGCCTCGGGTCGATCATCGAGACGACATCGGCAGGCTGGACCAGATCGCCGGTCTCGTTACCGAAGGCGTTGCGCGTGTAGGTCAGCGCGGCGGCGATGTCGCGAGCTTCGAGACGCTGGCCGAACGCGGCCATGGCCGTGCCGGGACGTCCGTTGACCACCACGTCGATATGCTGCGAAAGCTCACCGGTCACGACGGCATTGCCGGCCAGCGCGGGGAAAGCCGGCTGCATGCCTGAGCCATCTTCCCGGTGGCAGGCCGCACAATGGGCCTCGTAGATGTCTTCGCCGTGCGTCATCAGCGCTTCCCGGTCCATTTCGTCCATGGCCGTGTCGACAGCGGCAGTTTCCTGGCCGCCGGTCTGCTCGGCCACCCAGGCGCGGTAGTCTTCGGGCGATACCGCCTCGACTACTACAGGCATGAAGCCGTGATCCTTGCCGCAGAGTTCGGCGCACTGGCCGCGATAAACGCCGGGCTCGTCGATAAGCGTCCATGCTTCGTTGACCATTCCCGGAATCGCGTCGCGTTTCCAGCCCAGGTCCGGCAACCACCATGAGTGAATCACGTCACCCGAGGTCAGCAGGATGCGGATCTTGGTGTCGGTCGGGACCACCAGGCGATTGTCCACCTCGAGCAGGTAGTTGTCGACCTCGCGCGGCGAAATGCCCGAGCCGATCTGGCGCGCGGCGTTGCTGTCGCGATCGAGCGCGGAATAGAAGGAAATGTCGTCTTCCAGGTACTCGTACTGCCAGAGCCACTGGTAGCCGGTAACCTTGATGTTCATCTCGGCACCGGAGGTATCTTCCATGTCGATCAGCACCCGCGTGGCCGGAATTGCCATCGCCACCAGGATCAGGATCGGAATCACTGTCCAGATGATCTCGGCCTTGGTCGAGTGGTTGAACTTTGCTGCCTCTGCACCGCGGGACTTGCGATGAAGGTAGATCGACGTGAACATTGCGGCAAAAACGAAAATGCCGATCACGGTGACGATGCCGAGGACGATCATGTGCAGCTGGTAGACCTCGCGGCTATAGGGTGTAACACCGGCAGGCATGTTGTCGCCAACCGCGAACACGCCCCATGTAATGACCGTGATCACTGCCACCATCGCCAATCCGACAATCAATTCGTTGGTTCTTTTCATCCTGAACTCGCTGTTTCCTTGATTCCTTTGATCTTCCACGCCGAATGTGGTTCGAGCGCACGAATGATACTTTTGGCCGCCTCGATCCGCTCGCCGGCGGGAACGAAGCTTCCGATTTCGATCCGTTTGCCGTGCAGCACCAGAAAGACCCTGGGCTCACCGGACGCGGAACGCTGTTCGACCCGAACCCAGTCCGTCGGCAACTCGTGCTGCTCGACGCCCTGGATCGTGCGGAACTCGATCCGAACCCGGTCGGGATCGACCGTAATGTCCTGGCGTGCCCAGTGACCGCGCCACGCGATCCGGAAACACCAGCCCACGATTGCGAGATGCACGATCGCGATGGCCATGACTGGCCAGTAACCGAGAAGAGTCGGCAACAGCGCGACCGTCAGGGTCACAGCGCTCAGCGCCAGGAAAAAGCCGGCGAGCCTGTCCAGCGTAAGCGACAGGTTCGAGAGCACCTCGATCCGGGTCACCGAATTGTCCTGATCTGTAACGCTTTCGCGGATCATGAAAACCGGCGAATTTCCAAAGAGCGTATTGTAGCCGATGCTCATGAGACGCGGAATCGCAATCTTCACGTGTGCGCTCGTTTGATTCACGTCGTGCTGATGTCGGAAGACCGCGCCGGGCTTGCGTTAAACTCGCGTCAATCCGGGCGGTGCGGCGGTTTGCTCCCGCCGAGCCCTGTCCGGAGCAACGCGAACCCTAGCCGGAGCAAGGCCTAAATGAGTCACGACACGCCTTTCGTAAACCGCACCGATTACCCTGCAGACCCTTCGCGCCAGGCGCTGGAGCGTGCCTGGACCGTTCCCGAGTCGGAACACGTTCCGCATCTGCTGGAAAAAGTCGGACTGGAGCACGCCGATCGGGTACGGGTCGAAAAGCTGGCCGTCGAGCTTGTCGAACGGGTGCGCAAGCGCAGCGAGAACCAGGGCGCCATGGAGGCATTCATGCGCGAATACGACCTGTCTTCGGAGGAGGGCGTGGTGCTGATGTGCCTGGCCGAGGCCTTGCTGCGAATTCCGGACAACGAAACGGCCGAGAAACTCATTTCCGACAAGCTCTCCGAGGCCAACTGGGAGTCGCACCTGGGCAAGAGCGAGTCGCTGTTCGTCAACGCCTCGACCTGGGGCTTGATGCTGACCGGCCGGATGGTCCGGGTCGGCCAATCGGCCAAGCGCGACGTGCGCTCGGTATTGGCGCGGCTTGCCAACAAGTCCGGGGAACCGGTGGTGCGACTGGCGATCCGCCAGGCCATGCGCATCATGGGCCACCAGTATGTGATGGGGCGCGATATCAAGTCGGCCATGGAGCGTTCACGCACCAAGGACAACAGGCGCTATCGCTATTCGTTCGACATGCTTGGCGAAGCGGCATTGACGGCGGCCGACGCGCGCCGCTATCGTGACGCCTACGCCCGGGCCATCGACGCCATCGGCCAGGCCGCCGCAGACGGTGATGTCTTTGACGCGCCCAGCATTTCAGTGAAGCTTTCGGCGCTGCACCCGCGCTACGAAACCGCCCAGCGCGAGCGCGTGATGACCGAGCTGGTGCCGGTGCTGCGCGATCTGACGGTGCGGGCACGGCACGCCGGCATCGCGCTGACCGTCGACGCCGAGGAGGCCGCGCGCCTGATGCTTCAGCTCGACGTATTCGCAGCTGTGCTCGCCGACGAACAACTGGTCGGTTGGGACGGATTCGGTCTGGCGCTGCAGGTTTACCTGAAACGCGGCTGGCCGGCGATCGAGTGGCTGGCCGAACTGGCGCGAAGCACCGGTCACAGGATTCCTATCCGGCTGGTCAAGGGTGCGTACTGGGATACCGAGATCAAACTGGCCCAGCTCGACGGCCATGAAGACTACCCGGTGTTCACGCGCAAGCCGAATACCGACTTGTCCTACCTCGCCTGCGCAGGACGCGTACTGGAACTTCGGGACGAGTTTTACCCGCAATTTGCCACGCACAACGCGCACACCATCTGCGCCATCAACCAGTTGGCCGGCGATCGTAGTGACTTCGAGTACCAGCGTCTGCACGGCATGGGCCACGACCTCTATCAAGAGGTGCTCGACAGCGGCGACTTCAACGGTTACTGCCGGGTCTACGCACCGGTCGGCGATCACCGCGATCTGTTGCCTTACCTGGTGCGCCGGCTGCTGGAAAACGGTGCGAACAGCTCGTTCGTCAACCGGATCGTCGATGAAAAGCTGCCTGCGCGGGAAGTGGTTTCCGATCCGGTCGAAGTGGTCGAGCGGTTCGAGCGGTACTCGCACCCGAAAATTCCGCTGCCGGCGGATATCTTCGCCGGCCAGCGACGCAATTCGCGCGGCATCAATTTTGCATCCGAGTCGGAGCAGACCGAACTGGCCGGACAGATGGCCGAGTTTCGCGAGCGACGGTGGAAAGCCGCGCCCATCGGCGGAGATGGCCTGGCGAGCGGCGCGACCGTCGAAGCGCGCTCCCCGGCCAATCGCGGCGACGCGGTCGGATCCGTGACGGTCGCCGATCCAGCAGCTGCAAAGGCCGCAGTGGAGAATGCGCGACGTGCCCAGCCCGACTGGGACTCGACACCGGCGGATCAGCGCGCCGGATGCCTCGAGCGAGTGGCCGACCTGCTCGAGCAAAATCGGGCCGAGCTGATGGCCTTGTGCGTGCGCGAGGCCGGAAAGACGCTGATAGACGGCATCAACGAAGTTCGCGAAGCCGCTGA
>DATFJJ010000045.1:0-3278 GCA_035269245.1 Wenzhouxiangellaceae bacterium
CTGTATCCAGGCGCCCGGAGCGGCGACCTGGCGCACGCTTTCCCAGAGTGTTCCCGGGTCGGGCAGGTGGTGCAGCAAGCTGTTGGATACGACACAGCCGAAGCCTTGCCGGAACAGCCCGGGGTCGGGCAGGTAGGCGAGGCGAAATCCTATGCGCTGTTCGAGTTGCGCATGCACGACGGTGCGGCGTGCGGTCGCCAGCATGTTCGAACCTGCATCGACGCCCTCTACTTGCCAGCCCGGTAGTGCCCGCGCCAGGCGGATGCAGATGTCGCCGGGCCCGCAGCCCAGATCCACCAGGTTGCCGTGATCGGGTCGTGGCTCGAAACGCTCCAGAAGCTGGTCGACGAACCACTGGTTTGAAGTGGAAAAATCCGCCGAAGCGTAGGCATCGACCTGGGCGGCACTGTCCATCAGTTCCGGCTCGGGGGTGCGCGATAGCTTTTCGGTGCTCATCAGGGCGTGCCATCGGTGTCGAGAAGATCGTCCTCGGAGGCGTCGTCCTCGCTTTCCTGTTGGGACGAAGAGGGGTCGCCCGTCTTGGGCAGGACCAGGTCGCCCTTAAGTCCGCAGCCGCCGATCATGAGCAGCGGCAACAGGGCCGATGCGAACAGCAGCGCGCGTAGCGCGGGTAGAATCGACTGCATGACAGCTTCCCGAAATGAATTGCTCGAATGCGTCGTGACCGAAACCGGTCCGGATCCCGATCATGCCGTGATCTGGCTGCACGGACTGGGTGCCGACGGCAACGATTTCGCGCCGATTGTACCGCAGCTCCGCTGCGCGCAAAGCCGGGCGGTCCGCTTCGTGTTTCCGCATGCACCGGTTCGCCCGGTTACGGTCAACGGCGGCATGAGAATGCGGGCCTGGTACGACATCCTCGGATTCGAGATCGCGCGCGACCAGGATACCCAGGGTATGGCCGACTCCCTGCGCCAGGTCGAACGGCTGATCCAGCACCAGATCGAGGGTGGCATTTCACCGGACAAGCTGGTGCTCGCCGGCTTCTCGCAGGGAGGTGCGGTCGCGCTCAGGTTGGCCCTGGGTCGCGAACAGCGGCTGGCCGGCGCGGTAGCGCTCTCGTGCTACCTGCTGGAGGGCGCGGCCCTGGCCGAATGGCTGACGCCGGCCGGCCGTGAAACGCCGGTTTTCATGGCGCACGGAACGCACGATCCCATCGTGCCGGTTGCGCTGGGCCGGGATGCTGCGCAAAAGCTCGCCGAGCAGAATGTGCAGGTGGCCTGGAGCGAGTGGCCGATGCAGCATGCCGTCTGCCCCGAGGAAGTCGCGGCGCTGGATCGCTGGATCGATGATCGTTTATCGGCCAACGCTTCGCCCGGTGATGGATCTGCCTGAATGGAAGAGGACGAGCGCATACGCGTGCTGATCGTCGATGACGAGCCGCCGGCGGTGGAGCGGCTTAGCGCTATGGTCGCGGGCTTTTCCGATTGCCGTGTTGTGGGATGCGAGTCACGCCCTGAAAGAGTGCTGGAGCGATGTCGCCGATTGCGGCCGGACGCGGTGCTGCTGGATGTCGAGATGCCCGGCACCAGTGGCCTGGAGATTGCGGCCGGGATCCAGGTTCTCGACCCGATTCCCGCCGTCATATTCATTACGGCTCACGATCAGTATGCAGTCGATGCATTCGACGTGGAAGCCGTGGACTACGTGGTCAAGCCGGTGCGCGAGACGCGGCTGCGCCAGGCGCTTGACCGGGTTGCCTCGGCAAGACGGATTGACCAGGGGCGGGTTTGCGCGCGTATCGGCGATCGACTGGTGCGGATCGCGCTTGACGAAATTCGTGCGTTTACCGCAGAGGACAAGTGCACGCTGGTGCATGCCGTCAGCGCAAAGGCGGTAATGGACGATCCGCTGAAGTCGATCGAGGCCGAGTTCGGCGACCGTTTCGTACGGATCCATCGAAACGCGCTGGCCAGCCGCTATCATCTCAGGTCGCTGTTCAGCGATCGTGCCGACGTGGTCCGGGTCGAAATTGAAGGGATCGATCTACAACCCGAAGTATCCAGGCGCAATCAAACGCTGGTCAAAAAATTGCTGTCGGGCACGCTTTACTGATTGCATTGGTAATCGGGCTCGGACGAACTCGTACCGGACAATCGTTGCAAGGAGATTGAAGAGTATGCAGGTCATTACAATCGCGACACGCAAGAGCCGTCTGGCGCTGTGGCAAAGCGAACACGTCGCCGAGGAGTTGTCGCGCCGAAATCCAGGACTGGAGGTTCGGCTGCTGCCGATGAGCACCAAGGGTGACGAAATTCTCGACAGGTCGCTGGCCGAGATCGGCGGCAAGGGGCTGTTTCTCAAGGAACTGGAAAAAGCCCTGCTTGACGGTCGCGCCGATCTGGCGGTCCACTCGCTCAAGGATGTGCCGGCCGAACAGCCAGACGGGCTGGCGCTGGCCGCCTTTCTGCCGCGGGCCAATCCAGCCGACCTGTGGATCGCTGATCAGGGGCGGCCGATCAAGGAACTTCCGGAGGGCAGCCGGGTAGGCAGTTCCAGCCTCCGCCGAATCAGCCAGCTGCGTGCGCTTCGTCCCGATCTTGACGTCACGGCCCTGCGGGGAAATGTGGAGACGCGGCTGGCCGCGGTGCGCGAGGGGCGGGTGGATGCAACCATTCTGGCCGCGGCAGGCCTCGAACGCTTGGGGATTGTTCCGCACGAGGCCATCGAGCTGGACATGTCGAGCTGGCTCCCGGCACCTGGTCAGGGTGTAATCGCAATTCAGCAGCGGTCCGACGATGACGCTACCCGGGAACTGGTTTCCGCGCTGGAATGCCGAACCACCGGCGACCAGGCGCGCGCCGAGCGGGAAGTCGTGCGCGTTCTCGGGGGTGATTGCAGAATGCCGTTGGCGGTTCATGCGTTCGTCGAAGGCTCGCAAATGAGGTTGCACGCGCGGCTCGGCGATGAACGAGGCCATTTGATCGACGCCGAAGCCGTCGGGAAAGTCGAAGATGCCACGGAGCTCGGCGGCGGCGCAGCCCGGTCACTGCTCGAAAGCGGCGGTTCCGAGCTGCTGGAAAAGTTAAACCTGTCACAAATTTGACATACTCCTTTTATTTTTTTTTAAATTACGCTGGACATCGACATGGAATTTGTGCGAGACTAAGTTCACAAATTTGGGGAAAGGCAGACAGTTAGCTTTCCGGGTGTCGTCCACGACGTTTCTGATTGATGTGCGTCCCCCTACTGCCAACGCCAACACGCAAGCCCCCTGCACGTTGGTCAGTTGCGTCAGACACCCGGATTTATTCAAG
>DATFJJ010000046.1:0-3648 GCA_035269245.1 Wenzhouxiangellaceae bacterium
CATCGTCGAACAGGGTCCGCTGGGCGCTGAGGCCGGCGAGCGGCTGCGGGCGTTCTTCCGCGCCCGGCGGGGTTGATCGACACGGGGATTGACGCACGCGGTTCCGGCCCCGAGAATGGCGCCGCCGTTGCCGGACTCTCCTTCGAATTCCAGGCGTCGACTCGATGATCGTTACCCGCCCCGAAGACTTTCTCGACCAGCTCCGAAAGGACTGGCTCACCGATGACTCGCCCGCGGTCCCGCGTGCGGTGTTCCTGGTCGAGCCTGACCAGTTCCGCCTGTCGCGCCAGGCGGCCCGCGACAACCGTTACATGGACCTGACCGTCGGCGTCAACCCATCGCTGGCGCTGGAGCAGCATCGCCGCTTGACCGACGCCATCGCCGGCTGCGGCATTCCGGTGATCCGGTTTCCGGGGCGCGAGGCCAACCCCGACGACCTGTTTCCGAACAACGTGTTCGCGACTATTCCCGGTCGATTCATCGTCGGCGCCATGCGCCACCCCGAGCGCCAGCGCGAGGCCGAGCGGCCCGACATTCGCGCTTTTTTCTCCGACCTGATGGACTACCCGACCGTCGACCTCGGCGCCCGCCGGAATTGTGTGGCCGAACTGACCGGGGCGCTGGTCGTCGACCGTGGGCGCCGGCTGGGCTTCTGCGGCATGACCACGCGGGTCGACGAAGCGGGTTGTCGAGCGATGCACGACGCCTTCGAGCTGGCGCTGACGTTCCGCTTCGATCTCAAGCCCGAGGAGTACCACACTAACGTGGTGATGTCGGTGCTCGCCTCCCGCGTGCTGGTGATCTGCCCGGACGCATTCCTCGATCCGGACGTGCCGGCCGCCATCGCCGAGGCATTTCCGGGCCGGGTGCTGGAGCTGAGCCGAGAGGAGAAGGAGGCCTTCGCCGGCAACTGCCTGGCCGTGAACCTCGACGATCTGTTCATCAGCGCAACGGGTTGGCGGGCGCTTGCGGCGGAAAAACGCACCCGGCTGCAGGACTGGGGCTTCCGGGTGCACGCCGTGGCGCTCGACGAAATCGAGAAGGCCGGGGGCTCGCTGCGCTGCTGCATCGCCGAAATCTTCTGAATTTCGGCTCGGATTGACGTGGTTTCGTCACGAAACGCGTTTATAAGGTTGGGACACTAGAGCGGTGCTTGCTCCGGAGGTCGAGATGTTCGTGGCCGAACAGTGATCGTGATCACGACATTCGTTCGGTTTCCGGCGCAAATCGGGGATTGGAAACCCGACAGGAATGCTGCTACTATCGCGCTTGGCGGTCTGTAGAACGACCCCGGCGGGGAGTGTGCAAGATACCGAGGGCCCAAGGTGCGACCCGCTGCACGAAAACACCGTTGTTGCAACATATTGAAATCGATGACATTCAGGAGTTGGTTCTCATGAGAAACACGAATTCGAAATCCATCCTCGGACGCACGGCCGCTGCGGGCGCTTTGCTGCTGGGCGCAGCATTCGCCGGCCAGGCCGCGATGGCTTGCACGCTCGACAACTGGAGCAGCAACACCGGGGCGGTCGCCCCGGGCGATCCGCTCAACGACAGCGTTGCCCGTTATGCCGGTCTCTGTGGCATGGAAGTCACCGGCGCCGGCTATGTCCAGGACGACAACCCGGGCGGCATCGACCGCATCGTGGCTCGGACCTATTTCTGGGCCGGCAACAGCGACCTGGCTGAAGTCTATGCCGGGTACGGCGACGCCACGGGCGGCAGCGAACGCTTCAACGTCACCGTCGATGCTTCCGGCACCGTCACGCTGACCGACACTGCAACCGGCCAGTCCGTGTCGCAGTCGGGCAACAGCGGCGCATGGAACTCGATCGAAATCGATTGGGCCCAGGGCGCCGGCACCGGCGTGATCTCGCTGTCGGTCAACGGCGCGACCGAGACCGAGAACACCACGCTGAGCAACGCAGGTGCACAACTTCAGTCGGTTCGTCTCGGAAATCTCAACACGCATGGCGGCACGACCTACTTCGATGCCTACGAGTCGCGCCGCAGCACCGCAGTGGGTCGGCTCTGCAATTGCAATGTGAACGGAGACGCGGGTGGCGTCGTGAATGTTCAGGACGTGATCCAGATTGTTACCGAAGCTGGTGGTGGAACTCTGGCGACCGGAACCCCGGATTGTAGTCAGGACGGTGCGATCAACATCCAGGACGTGATCCAGATCGTAACGCTCGCGGGCACGACCGGTGCCTGTCAGGTAACCCAGTAATCACTCCCTGTCTGAAGGAGAATCGAATCATGCGTATCAATCAAGGATTTGCGATCGCGGCGGCCATGTTGTTGGCCTCTGCGGCGGCTAACGCCGAAAAAGGAAACGTCTCGGGCAGCGATCTGTGGATCCAGCCCAACGGGAACAGCTACACCGTGGAATACGTGTCGAACGGCCAAGTTGTCGGCCTGCAGTTCGACGTCAAGGGGATCAAGGTGGCCGAAGGCCAGTTCCAGTGCGGCACGAGCGTCGCGGAAACGCACATCGCGAACTGCACGATCAACGAGAAGGGCAACCTCCGGGTGATCGTGTTCTCGATGGAAAATGCGCCGCTTCCGGACGGCACGCTGGTGACCATTTCGGCACCTGAGCGTGACCAGGCCAAGCGTATGGAATTGCGCCAGGCGGCGGCTGCTGTCGCGCCGACCGCGCAGTTGGCTGGTGTCGTACTTTCTGACGTGCAGGGTGTGGACATCACGCCAGCCCACCTCAAATAACTAGAACACCGATCTCAATCCAGGAGTGAGACTACCCATGATTTACAAGAAACTTCTTCCGGCAAGCATCGCCGGGGCCGCTCTGCTGGCCTCGGCTAGCGCCTTCGCCGACATAAGCATTACAGTTAACAGCGCTTCGGGTGCTGTTGGCGGAACTGTCGTGGTGACCTACGACTATTCTGCGCTGGATGCCGATAACGTCGGCGGCTTTCAGTTTGACATCACCTATGATCCAGCCTCACTGACGCCGACCGATGTGTCGACCTGCGGCAACAATATCCCGGCAAGCCATTCGTCATCGTGTACCGAACCGGGCGGGGCAGGAAACGGCACCATCAGGACCCTGATCGCCGACCTGGCCTTTCCCATCGATGAAATCACGCCGTTCAATATTGCTCCGATGGGCCAGTGGACGTTCCAGATCGACCAGCCGGGAACGCATACCCTGACCTTCACGAACGCGTCGGGGTCAGATCTGGGCGGTGGCACCGTGGCCATTGGAGGAACGAATGGCCAGATCACCGGCTCGATCACCGGCGACGCGGGCTATGCCTCGACGCCGCCGTCGGGTTCGCCGGCCATCAACGTCGGCGCAGCGCTTGTCGGTGAAACCGCCGATGATTCTGCGTCCGACATCACGGTCTCCGAAATCGGCGATCAGACGCTGGAAATTACCGCCACGCCGCTGACCGGCGCCAATGCCGGTGACTTCACCGTGGTTACAGCCCCCTTCACGATCGCTGATGGTGGCGCCGATGTTCCCGTCGACCTGACCTGTACGCCGGGCGCACGAGGTGCGCGTACGGCTGCCGTCGAGCTGACCAACAACTCGATCAACGAGCCGAATCCTGTGTACGCCATCAGCTGTGCGGGCCTGGCTCCCGACGTGACCACGTCGACCGCCTCTCTCACGCTGAACGG
>DATFJJ010000047.1:0-3045 GCA_035269245.1 Wenzhouxiangellaceae bacterium
CACAAAAGTAACTCGCATCAGCTCGCGAAGCGAGCGGCGAAACCGTCTTTGATTTCTCAAAGCCTGCCCGATGCCGGGGATCAGAAACCGGCCGGCGGCGAAACGGCCTTTGAATCTTGATCGGCGTGCGGGTGCCGCTCACCCGCCTGTGCCGGCCCCGCTGCCCGGCCGCGACTTCCTCATCGCAATGCTGAGCAAGATCACCGGAATGATGCCGACCACCACGATGCTCAGCGCCGAGGTCGAGGCCTGGGCCAGGCGTTCGTCCGAGGCCAGGTCGAAAGCTCTGACGGCCAGGGTGTCGAAATTGAACGGTCGCAGGATGATGGTTGCGGGCAGTTCCTTCATCACGTCGACAAACACCAGGATGCCCGCGGCCAGCAGACTGCTTCGCATGACCGGCAGGTGCACCAGGGCCAGCGTCCGGGCGGCCGTCTTGCCCAGGGTGCGCGAGGCCGCATCCATATTGGGCGTGATCTTGCCCAGGCTGGCCTCGACGCTGTTGAACGAAACGGCCAGAAAGCGGACCACGTAGGCGTAGACGAGCGCGACCATGGTGCCGGTCAGCAGCAGCCCGGGCAGTACACCGAAATGCTCCCGCGCAAACAGATTGATCTGCTGGTCGGCCCAGCCCAGCGGAATCAGGATGCCCACCGCGATGACCGAACCCGGTATGGCGTAGCCGACCGAGGCGATGCGGGCCGCGGCGTGCGTCAGGCGACCCGGTTGCATGCGCACCCCGTAGCCGATCACCACGGCCAGGCTGACGGCGACGACGGCGGTAGTCGCGGCCAGCTTGAAGCTGTTCCAGGCATAGCCGGCCATGCGGGTACCCATCTGGGGATCACCCTCGGCCAGGTGCATCTCGAGCAGCAGCCCGGCGGGCAGCACGAAGCCGACCAGTACCGGGACCGCGCAGGCGGTGAAAGCCAGGAGTGCGCGACCGCGCGGCAACTGGTATTGCGGCAGTTCACGATAGCGTGCCGTGGTGTGATGAAAGCGGGCGCTTCGACGCGACCATCGCTCGAGAATCAACAGCACAATCACGAACATCAACAGACAGGCGGCAAGTTGGGCCGCCGCGGCCGCCTCGCCCATCCCGAACCAGGTGCGATAAATGCCGGTGGTGAACGTGTCGACGCCGAAGAACTGGACGGCGCCGAAATCATTGAGCGTTTCCATCAGTGCCAGGGCAAGCCCGCCAACGATCGCCGGGCGCGCAAGCGGCACCGCAACGCCCGAGAACAGCCGCCACGGCCCCCGGCCCAGGGAGCGGCCCACTTCCAGCGCGCAGACCGACTGCTCCATGAACGCCGCGCGTGTCAGCAGATAGACGTACGGATAAAGCACCAGCGACATCAGCGAGACGGCGCCGCCCAGCGACCGGATGTTCGGGAAGTAATAGTCGTTTCTGCCCCACTCGAACAGTTCGCGCAGGAACGTCTGCACCGGTCCGGTGAACTGCAGGAAGTCGGTATAGGCATAGGCGATCACGTAGGTCGGGACGGCCAGTGGAAGCAGCAGCGCCCATTCGAAGACGCGTTTGCCCGGGAACTGGCACATCACGACCAGCCAGGCCGTGCCCACGCCGATCAGCAGAGTGCCGGTGCCCACGCCAACCATGAGTCCGAGCGTGTTGAGCACATAGCTGCTCAGCACCGTCTCCAACAGGTGGCTCCAGACCTCGGGCGACGGCACAAACACGAAGCCGAGCACCGTCAGCACCGGCAGGGTCACCAGCCCGGCAATCAGGAGCGTAAGAATTGTCCACCCATTCGGCAATGTGCGGAAACGCCCCGATGCAGCAATGCCCGTTTTTGCAGACTCGCCCGTCAAGAATGACCTCGCAACCAGTTCGGAAAACGTGATTCCGGATTATGCGGCATCAGCGTAGGCGCCGGATGGCGGTTTGCTCTGGTCGGCTAATCTGTCGGACCGTTCCCTCTCGCGCCTGCGAGGGGAGAGCCTGCCCCGGTCTCGATCCGGGGCGGGGGCGAACGGGAAACTCACTCTATAGACGGACATTAGGCTGACACGTGCGCTGACCTGGGGGCTTCGCTTACTCTGGATAAGAATTCGCGGCCCTGCAGAACAAGCCTTTTGCCTTTCTTCTTGTCCTTCGTGCCCTGCTTTTTGCTTCGCCTTTGCTTTCGCTTTTGCTTATGCCGATGCCCTCAGCCCAACCGCTCGCGATCATGCGCACGATGGAAATCAAGCGCCGGGCCGACAGGTACCACACCGCTGGGATTGATCGTGTCGTGACTGGCGTAATAGTGCAGCTTGATCGCATGGAATTCGACCGTCTCGGCGATGCCCCGATACTGGTAGAGCTCGCGCACGTAGTTAGACAGGTTCGGGTAGTCATCGATGCGGCGGATGTTGCACTTGAAGTGGCCGACGTAGACCGCGTCGAACCGGATCAGCGTGGTGAACAGCCGCCAGTCGGCCTCGGTCAGGCGCGAACCGCACAGGTAGCGACTGTCGGCCAGGATTTCCTCTAGCCGGTCCAGCGTTTCGAATAGCGGGATGACCGCCTCTTCGTAGGCTTCCTGGGTGGTGGCGAAGCCGGCCTTGTAGACGCCGTTGTTGACCTTGTGATAGACGGTTTCATTGATTTCGTCGATCCGGTCGCGAAGCTCCCCGGGATAGTAGTCTCCTTGTTTCGCGCCGATGCCGTCGAAGGCCGAGTTGAGCATGCGGATGATTTCCGATGACTCGTTGTTGACGATGGTGTTTCTCTTCTTGTCCCAGATCACCGGTACGGTCACGCGACCCGTATATTCGGGGTCGGCGGCGGTGTAGACCTGGTGCATGTAGGTGGCGTCGTGGATCGGGTCGGGCATGACCTTGTAGCCGGGCTCGAAGCTCCAGCCGTTTTCCAGCATCAGCGGGTTGACAACCGACACCGGCAGCATCTTCTCCAGCCCCTTGAGCTTGCGGAATATCAGCGCACGGTGCGCCCACGGGCACGCATACGCTACATACAGGTGATAGCGATCGGGCTCGGCCTCGAAGCCCGCCTCGTCGCCGGGCCCGGCCGAGCCG
>DATFJJ010000048.1:0-6413 GCA_035269245.1 Wenzhouxiangellaceae bacterium
GCGTCTCGCCTTCGTCGATAAAACTGGAGATCACGGAACGCGCGTTGGTCAACAGCGATGCCGCCCGGGAATTGATCCAGGACCTGCGCCGACGCGGGCACCGAGTGGCGATTGACGATTTCGGCACGGGCTATTCCAGCCTCTCGTATCTTCAGGCTTTCGAGATCGACACGCTTAAGATCGACAAGGCTTTCGTCGACGCTGTTGAAACCGATGCCGAGACCAGCCAGGTGATCAACCACGTGATCGAGATGGCCCATTCACTGAAATTGGACATCGTCGCCGAGGGCATCCAGCATGCGCACCAGGCAGAATGGTTACGTGAACAGGGCGTTACCCATGGCCAGGGCTTTCTTTACAGCAAACCGCTCAGTGCTCGCGGGTTTGTGCGCTATTATCGTAATCAGGGTAATGAGGCCCATTCGACTGAATAGCCGCAAGGATTCCCGGCAGACCGGGCTCGACCGGGCCGCTTTCTCTTCCCGGCGAGCAGCCGGCGCAAATCCGAGATCGACAGGAGCGCGTGTGACCGAGCCCGTTATTGCGCACCAGAAATCAATGTTCCGCCTTGTTTTGATTGCCGGGTTCGCGATGTCGTTGGCCGGGTGCAGCCACCTGCCATTGCTTGAAACCGATTCCCCGACCGAACCCACCGAAAAAGAGCCGACCGCAGTCGAATCGGAGCCTGACGCTGAGCCTGAAACCAGGGTACAGCCCCGGGACGAGCCTGGCCCAGACATCGCCGTTGGAGCCAGTGCGCGCGACAATCTTTATGCATCGCTCGCGGCCGGCGGGCAAGCTTTGGCGCCCGAGGACGTCGGCTATTTTCTCGATGTCCACGAAGCCCGGCTGCGCCCGGTTCTGGCTGGATCACCGATCCGCATGCAACGGACCGACGACCGGCTTTTGTTGACCATTCCCGGAAGCCTGAGTTTCGAGACCGACTCGGCGAAGGTCGTGGAGGGCGTGGAGCCCATGCTCAGCGACCTCGCCGCGGTACTGGTCGAGTTCGACAAGACGCTGGTGTCCGTTCTGGGCAATACCGATGATCGCGGCGATGCTGCCTATAACCAGTCCCTCTCGGAACGCCGCGCGGTGGCGGTGGCCTTGATCCTGAAGAAAATGGGTGTCGGAAGGGAGCGACTGGTCGGCATCGGCTTTGGTCAGGAACGGCCGGCGATCGAAGGCGACACCGAGACGGCGCGGACGGCCAACCGCCGTATCGAAATCCTGATCGAACCGGTTATCGCTGGCAGCTAGTGGTGCGGTCCCTGGGCCAACGCGCCAGCCAGCCGCGTGGCCCACTAGGTCCTCCTGGCCCTGGGATCGGGCCGGGATCACATCGGGCGGATGATTCCGCAGGCATCACGCGAACCACCGGCGCAGCCACCTTCCAGTTCGTCTTCGTGATCGCAGTAGGTGTCCTTTTCGGTGTGGATGATGAACGCGCTGCCGTTTTCGTCGAAGATGCTCAGACGCCCGGGCGAAAGGGTGATCCGATTGGTGGAGGTCCGCATCTCGCCGATACCGTCTTCCACGGTCAGGTTGATCAGATCACCCATGTGGAAAGGATGGTTGAAATCGGGCGCATCCGGTGTGGACTTGCCGTGCGGGCCGGGATCATGATGCCCGCCAGCGGCGGTACAGGGTTCGCAAGCTGCGGTCTCGTGGATATGCACGGCGTGGTCGCCGTCGCTGAGGCCGCGAACGAGCATGTAGATTTCTACCTGCTTGATGCCTTCGGAGCTTGCCGCTTCATGAAGCAGCGCCGAACCGACGATTCCCTCGTCCGCGCAGCCCTGGATCGTGGCCATGGCGACGTCCACCTTCTCGTGTTCATCGGCGAAAGCGGCGTTCATCGAAAAGAAAAAGAGCGCGAGCAAGCCGGCAGTGACGGGTCTACCCGGGAACGTGGCAACTGTTCGAGTGGTCATTTCGTTCTCCTTGCGGTGGTGGCGGTGGATTTCCGTTTATGGGCGATAGCCCGCCCAATATAAGCATGATTGGAACTTAGTTCAACAACAGACTGGCGAAACAGTCTTTCTGGGGATGAATCGATTCATGGAGATAACCTTATCCCCAGAGGGCAAAAGACGGACACCGGCGAAATAACAGCGCTTCGCGTCATGCCGTCCGGCTAAGCGCTTTGCGCCCACGCAGGGTTGTTCAGAGGTTCCCTAATCGATCAGCGCCCTTAAATGCGCAATCGCCGAACGACCCAGCGCCGAGAGCGCGTAGCCGCCTTCCAGGCAGGAAACGATTCGCCCGCCGGCGTGGCGGCGCGCGATTTCGGTCAATTGACGGGTGATCCAGGCGTAGTCGTCGTCCATAAGCATGAAATGAGCCATGTCCTCCTCGACGTGCCCGTCGAAACCGGCCGATATCATCAGCAGCTGTGGCTGGAACTGATCGAGTGCTGGTAGCCAGTGCTCCAGGATCGCGCCGCGGAACGCGTCGCTGCCAGTGCCGGCCGGCAGCGGAGCGTCTACCAGGTTGGCGGTTTCGGCTTCGTGCCCGGTGAAGGGATAAAAGGGGTGCTGGAAGGTCGAGCAGAACAGGATGCGCGGTTCGCTCTTGAAGATCTGCTCGGTGCCGTTGCCATGGTGGACGTCGAAATCGACGATCGCAACGCGTTCGAGGCCATGGTGAGCCAGCGCGTGCGCGGCGCCAACCGCGACGTTGTTGAAGATGCAGAAGCCCATGGCGCGGTTGGTCTCTGCGTGATGCCCGGGCGGGCGCACGCAGCAGAACGCCGCATGGGCGCGGTTTTCCATCACCAGGTCCACGCCCAGCACCGCCGCGCCGGCCGCGCGTCGTGCGGCGGCCAGCGAATGTTCGGTCATCACGGTGTCGCCCTCGTCCAGGCAGACCATGTCGCCGGGACCGGGTGCCTCGGCCTCGATCGCGTCGATGTAGTCCTCGTCGTGCACGCGAGCGAGCTGCGCGCGATCGGCCAGCGGCGCGTCGAAATGCTGCATCACGCTGTCGAGGCCGGATGCGATCAGGCGATCGTCGATCGCGGCCAGGCGCTCGGCGGTTTCCGGGTGGTGGGCGGCGACCCGGTGTCGGGCGCAGTCGGGGTGACTGATGAATGCAAGTGCCATGCGCTCATTCTCCCCGATAATCGAGCTGCCGGGGAAGGGAGCCGGATCAATTTTTCCGGATCATGGATTTGCCGACCGCCTGAACAATTCGCTTCGCCTCCGTCATCAAAGCGCCTTACTGCGCGTGCTAAAGTCCCGGACGACCGGCAGATATAGAGAACACACGCATGGCGCCGCATTTCCTGGAAGGAATTCTCGCCCCCCGCAGCGTTGCCGTCTTCGGCGCCAGCGACGAGCAGGGTACGCTGGGACAGGTGCTTTTCGCCAACCTGCTTGCCGGTGATTTTCCGGGCGATCTGCACGCGGTCAACCCGCATCACGAGCAGGTCCAGGGCAACACCTGTTATCGCGATCTCGAGGCCCTGGGGCGGCCTGTCGACACCGCGCTGATCGCGACTCCGCCTCGCACCGTGCCGGGCATTCTCCGCCAGTGCGGCAAACACGGGGTGCGCGGCGCGGTGGTGCTGTCTGCCGGCTTTCGCGAAACCGGCGAGGCCGGGCTCGAGCTGGAGCGCGAAATCCTCGAAGTTGCGCGCGAATACGACCTGCGCGTGATCGGGCCCAACTGCCTGGGTGTGATGCGTCCGGAAGCCTGCCTCAACGCAACCTTCAGCAACAACCAGGCGCTGCCCGGCAACCTGGCGCTTGTTTCACAGTCCGGCGCAATCTGCACTGCCGTGCTGGACTGGGCCTCCAGCCAGCAGATCGGATTTTCCACCGTGGTCTCTGTGGGCAACGCCGCCGACGTGCATTTCGGCGACGTCCTGGACTACCTTGCGCTGGACCGAAAGACCCGCAGCATTTTGCTGTACATCGAGGGCGTACGCGATGCGCGCGGGTTCGTCAGCGGACTGCGGGCAGCGGCACGCATGAAGCCGGTAATCGTGATCAAGCCGGGCCGAAGCGCCGAAAGCTCGAAGGCGGCGATGTCGCATACCGGTTCACTGGTGGGCGCCGACGACGTATTCGATGCCGCACTCGAGCGTGCAGGCGTGGTGCGCGCCACCACCATCGCCCAGCTGTTCGCGGCGGCACGAGTGCTCTCGGAGGGGTACTCCGTCAAGGGCAACCGGCTGGCGCTCGTGACCAATGCCGGCGGACCCGGCGTAATGGCGGTCGATCGGGCGCTGGAGCTGGACGTGGCGCTGGCAAGCCTTTCGGAAAGCACCATCGACACACTGGATGCCGACCTTCCGGCCCACTGGTCGCGCGGCAATCCCGTCGACGTGCTCGGCGATGCCGGGCCGGATCGGTTCGAGGCCGCGCTGGAGGCCTGCCTGGCCGATGAGGGGGTCGACGGGGTCATCACCATGCTGACGCCGCAGGCAATGACCGACCCGCTCGGCGTGGCGCGAGTCACCGCAAAGCTGGCCGTCGGGGCGCGCAAGCCGGTACTGGCGTGCTGGATGGGCGAAAAGCAGGTACAGCCGGCGCGCGAGTACGCTACGCGCGAACGCCTGGCGCATTTCAGAACGCCCGAAGCCGCTGTAGAGGCGTTTTCCTACCTGGCCGCCTACCGGCGCAACCAGCGGCTTCTATTGCAGGTGCCCGGTCCGCTGTCCGACCGCTCCGGCACCGATATCGAGGCCGCACGCGGCGTCATCGAGGCTGCGCTGAACGACGGGCGCAAGATACTGAGCACGATGGAGTCCAAGGCCGTGCTCAAGGCCTTCCGCATTCCGGTCACGCAGACCGCGCGAGCCAAGACGCCGATCGAAGCGCTGGCGATGACCGAGGTGCTGGGCTATCCGGTGGTCATGAAGATCGATTCGCCGGATATCACCCACAAGTCCGACGTCAATGGCGTACGCCTGAACATCGACTCCGACGCGGCGGTGCGCGAGACCTGGAACCAGTTGCACGCCGATGCCGAGCGCCTGCAGCCCGACGCCCGGATCGTCGGAATTACGGTCGAGCGCATGCACACCAGCCACTACGGTCGCGAACTGATGATCGGCGTCATGCGCGATCCGGTGTTCGGGCCCGTGATCAGTTTCGGTTCCGGCGGTACCTCGGTGGAAGTGCTGCGTGATCGCGCAGTGGCGCTGCCCCCGCTCAACGAGATCATCATCGAGGGCATGATCGCCAAGACCCGCGTGGCCAGGATGCTCAAGCGATTCCGTAATATGCCGCCGATCGACGAGCAGGCGCTCGAAGAGGTATTGCTTCGCGTTTCGGAAATGGTCTGTGAGCTGCCCGAGATTCGCGAGATGGATATCAATCCACTGATCGTCGACGAGCGCGGACTGGTCGCGGTGGACGCGCGCATCACTGTTGATCGGGATGCATCGGACGAGGCCGGCTGTTGCGCCGCGGATCGTTACGCGCACATGGCGATCCATCCTTATCCTTCGCACCTTGTCGATACCCACACGCTGAGCGACGGCACCGAGTTGACGGTGCGGCCGATTCGGCCCGAGGACGCGAAGATCGAGCAGGAATTCGTGCGTCGGCTTTCCGAAGAATCTAAGTATTTCCGATTCATGCAGGCCGTCTCGGAACTCACGCCGCAGATGCTGGTGCGCTTCACCCAGATCGACTACGACCGCGAGATGGCGCTGATCGCCGTGCACAAGCAGCCCGACGGCGGCGAACTGCAGGTGGCCGTGGCTCGCTACACCATGGACCCCGACCGCACCGCGTGCGAATTCGCGCTGACCGTCGCCGACGAGTGGCAGGGCCGCGGCGTCGGCTACCACCTGATGGAAAAGCTGATGGAGGTCGCGCGCGCCCGTGGCATGGACACGATCCACGGCGAGGTGCTGGCGGCCAACAGCCACATGCTTGGGCTGATGCAGCGACTGGGCTTCGAAATCCGCATGAGCCCCGATGAAACCGACATCAAGCTGGTGCGTAGATCGCTGGCTTGAGTAAAAAACGACGGGGCTGAAAAGCGGGGCACGCAGAGCACGCCCCTCAGGCGCATTGCTTGAATCGGCCACGCCGCTTCCAAACTCTTGCCCCGCCGGCGGGGGCAGGCGTCAGGCGGCGGCAGGGGCCCTTATCCACCACTCCGCCTGCTGTGGCACCGCCAGGCACCGTGTGACGGTGGGGTGCTCGACAAGGTGGGCTATGACTTGTCCGGGTTGAACGACTGCATGTACGGATTGGCGTCGGTGCGCTGGATGTTGATGAAACCGTACTCGGTCGCCTGGTGGCAAGCGTTGCAGGTATCGACCAACTCGCCGAAGCTTGCGTCGATTGCATCCCAGTCACCGTTCTCGGCATCGACCGCCTGCTCGAAGCGCTCGAATGCCGGCGCGAGCATGCCCTCGGTCAGTTCACCGATCGGTTTGCCGTGGTATTCCT
>DATFJJ010000049.1:0-2765 GCA_035269245.1 Wenzhouxiangellaceae bacterium
CGTAGGCCGAGCCGCCGACTATGGCGGCGATGGCGCCCGGGGCCGTGGCGCGCTTCCAGTACAACCCGCCGACGACCGGGATGAACACGCCGGCCGCGTACAGCGTGTACGACATCAGCAGCATCCCGATGATCGCCTTGAAATTCAGCGCCATCCATAGCGCCAGCAGCCCGAGCACCACCGTGACGATGCGCGAGATCAGCAGCAGGCGCCTCGAATTCTCTTCGGCGGACGGGTCGATCAGCTTGACGTAGATGTCGTGCGTGACGTGGGAAGTGCCGGCCATCAGCAGCGAATCGGCCGTCGACATGATGGCGCCCAGGATCGCCGCAATAACGATGGCGGCCGCCCATGCCGGCAACACCTCGTCGATCAGCATCGGGATCGCACGCGCGGCCTCTATTTCGGGTCCGAACAACGCACGCGCGGCCATGCCCGTGACAACCGGGAACGATGCGAACGCGATCAGCAGCAGACCGGCGAAGATTGCGGCTCGAAACGCCGTGCCCTCATCGCGCGCGGCGAACAGGCGCTGGTAGAAATCCTGGCCTATCAGCGTGTACATCATCGTCGGCACGATGGCCGCCAGCACAAGTCCGAGGCCGGCACCGAACGGTGAAAAGTAGCGATGGGCTCCGAGTTGCAGTGATTGTGCGTCGATCGCGATGCGAATGCCCTCGAAACCGCCGGCCTCGCCTACCGCCAGCACGGCCGCGATCGGTACGCCGACGAAGATGATGGCCAGCTGCACCGCATCGGTCAACGTCACGCCCCAGAGACCCGACATCGCCGTGTAGACGATGAACATCAAGGTTGCAGCCACCGCCGCCCAGGTCGGGTCGATGCCCAGGATGGTCAGCGCGCCCTGAGCGGCCCAAACCTGCGCGCCGATGATACCGACGATCGCGACCAGCGACAGCAAGGTGCCCAGCAGCCGGGTGAGCTTGCTGTTGTAGCGAAGCTCCAGGTAATCGGGCACCGTGAACATCGCCAGTCGGCGCATTTTTCTGGCCGCGACGAAACCCAGCAGCACCAGCGACAGGCCCACCCCGACGGCATAGGCAATGCCGGTCATGCCGTGGGTGTATCCCCACTCGCCGCTGCCCAGCACGAAGCCACCGCCGAAATGCGTCGCGCACAACGTGGCCGTGGCAAGCACCGGCCCGAGCCGGCGCCCGGCCAGCAGAAAATCGGTGTTGGAACCGATGAAGCGCGTGGCGTAGAGGCCGACGCCGAACAGGCCGACGAAATAGACGATCAATACGAGAAGCTGGATGGACGGCATACGGCGCAGGGCTCGGAATTCAGCATAGAGGATACTGGACCGGGGTCACCGCGGCGGCTCGAATGGTGCCGGCGGCTTCCGGCGAGCCCGCGCAGGATAGCCTAGGTGTCGGTCGGCCGGGCGTTTTCGCAACCGTAGATCACCGGCATTCGGCCATGCCATTCGTCCCAGGTTTCGTCGTCTGTAACCAGGCGTTTGATGAAGTGGGCGACATTGGCGCGGCTTACGCTCCCGGCGTCGAAAATTGCGCTGCGCGTCGGCGATGCGTGCAGATCGTATTCGCTCACCTCGTCCTCGTCGACCAGGCCATCGGGTCGCACGACGGTCCACTCGACGAACGGGTGATTCTGGCCGATATGCGTTCGCAGGTGTTCGGCGGCCTGCTCGTTGTCGCGGTGGGGAGGCAACAGCCAGCGGAGAAGAAAGATCACGCCCGACTGAGCCGGCGAGATTCGCTCGCGCACATCTAGATTCCGCACGCCGCTGGAACCCATCAGCACCACGCGTACGCGGGGCCGTGGCCGGCTCTCGGTTATCGCGTGGCATACGCGCCGAACCGAGGCGGTGACCAGTTTGCGCGGCGCGCCGAACATGCCCTTGAAGCTCAGCGTGTGCCCCAAACATGAGACCACCGCATCGCAGTCCTGCACGTGTCGGAGCAGTGCGTCGTCGTCGAGATCCAGCACGGTACCTTGCGTCAGGGCAAGTCTCGGATGCGCGCGCAGCTGCGGCGGAACCGAGGCTCGTGATCGCACGATCGCGCATACCTCGTGTCCTTGCGCAATCAACTGGCCGAGCAACAGTCGGCCGGTAGCGCCGGTAGCGCCCAGAAGCAAGATCGTGATTCCGGTGCCGTGCGGCCCGCTCATGAAATGCAATCCATGGCTTCATGTTCCCATTGCGCCCGCCGGCTTTCAAGTGCCATTGGTACCGATGAAGAGACTTCGGGAAAGCCTCTGCAATCGATCCGCCCCGGCATCGCCCCCCGTAACACCCGGCTGAGCGGGACGGTATCGGTCACTCGATCCTGGGCTCTTCGGGGGTGGTTGTAGTGGTGAGATGAAACGGCTCGCCCTGCTCGTCCTGGAGCTGGTAGTCGAATGCAGCCTGGAGGCCGGTTGGCTCCTCTTCCGGCTCATCCTCTTCTTCCAGGTCCTCGATATAGCGCGGGTACCAGGGCGACAGGGTCGCCACCAGGATGCCTAGCGCGGAGAACATCGCAAATGCATCGGCATAGCCGAGTTGCTTCACCAGCAGGCCGACGATCGGAGAACCGACCGCCTGCCCGACCGCGACGGCAAGGAACGGCAGCACCGGTCCCAGCGAAAGCCGGCCGGGAAGCAGGCGGATGCCGGTCAGCAGGTACAGCCCCGTCAGGCTCATGTAGGACAACCCGAAAACCAGCGCGGAAAATGTTGCAATGACCAGCTGGCCGGGGCTCGCGGCGAGCAAGGCCAGGCTCGCCGACAGCATCACCAGC
>DATFJJ010000050.1:0-7617 GCA_035269245.1 Wenzhouxiangellaceae bacterium
GATACTGAGCGCTGCCGTAATAGGGATGATCGAAGCCATTCAGCACGGCCGGCGGCGTATTGCCATTGCCGCGGTTCTGACGAGCACCGAACGATAAATGGTAGTTGATATCAGAGCGTTCACCCGGGGGATTGATCTCGACCCATGACGCGCGCTCATCGTCGGGAATCAGGTCAGTGTTGATAATGAAATGCCATCCGTCATCACCGGGGATCCCCCCGTCGACGGTATGATCGATGTGGGTCATATGGAACCCGTGGCCCCACTCTCCAGGCACGCCGATCGATCGAGTCTGACCTGGCGGACCGTTCAGTCCCCTGCCGTCAACAGACCCTTTTCGCCACATTTCAGCGTTGTTTGCATGAATGACCCAGTAGCGATCCGTTGGGTATCCGATCACTGTCCAGTTGTTCTCAGGCCAGTAAACAGGCCCGTCGCAGGAATAAATGGACGCGGGGTTCAGGCACACGCCATAGGTGATCGGCTCCTCAGGCAAACCCCGGGTCGGCGAATTGAAATCGGACCGGGCAGCCTCCTGATTCATGTCCTGATCCCAGAATTGCCCAACGGCCGTGCCCGCAAGCAATGCGAGCGCGCTGCCAACGTAGAGATCTCGTGTAAATTTCATTGAATCAACCTCATGCCGTCGTTAAACGCAGCCCCTCCTTGGAATATAGAAAGGCTTGGCGTGAATGTCAAAAATTGCTTCACGAAATCCGGCCGTCTCTTCAGGATGCGCCTGCCCAATTTGTTACGCGAACCGAAGTCCGCAAATCCGGACCTACAGGTGTTTCCGCTGGTTGACGACGGCACAGCCCGCGCCGTTGATCTCGAAACCGACGATTTCGAATCCGCACTTCAGGTTCAGGATGATCATCGGCCGGTTGGCTGCCCGGGTGCGGGTCGTGATGCTTTGGTATCCCAGTGCGCGGACATGCTCGTGCTGCGCAAGCATCAATCGTGTGGCCAGCCCCTGCCGCCGCGCTCGCGAAGCGATGCCGCCCAGCCAGCTATAGAAACGATCCTGGTCCCGATAGCCGAGCTTGAAACCGACCGGGCCCGTCTCGTCCCGTGCCACCAGGAGCACCGGCTGGACCATGTATGGCAGTCGGTCTTCGATGTAGGTGGGGTCGAAACCTTCAAATACCTGGTTGGCCATCTCAACCAGCAATTCCAGATTTGCCGCTTGTTCCTGCTCCAGGATTTCGATCTTCATCGTGTGGGTCTAGCGCTCGTGTTGAAGCAGCGGGTCTGCGAAGAAAGCGGTGGCAAATCAAACGCCCGGATTCTGTCTAAAGAGCCTACCAGAACCCCCAGAACCCGCAAACCCACTCCCAGAAATCCTGCTAGCCAGCGCCGCATCCCGCCTGCTGGCGCGTCAGGAGCCTGTCGCGCTTAACAGATCGTTGCGGGGAGAGTCCGGGACCCACCGTCTCGCGTGGTTTCGTCGTCCCGGACCTGATCCGGGACCCAGCGTCTCTGCCAGTACCCCCCCCGTAGCATCCAATTTCCCTTCCACCCGAAAATCAGGCGGAATGACCAAATGGCAACCGGTCGGGGGACTCGCGAGGCATGAATTCGCTAAAGAACCGACTCCCCGATTTCGAACTTCGCAGCAACATGCCGGCCGGGAGCCCGGACGGGGCTTGGACTGATAGATGTCATCGAGCGCCGCCCTGCTTCAGATCGGGCCGGTTCGTCGCATGTCCCGGACGGCGGTCGCGAATGCGATCTGCGCGGCGCCGAAGAATATCAGGTCGATGCCGAGCAATACGCCCAACAGCCAGAATGCGGATTCGGGAAGCGCCACCAGCACGATGAGGGCGAGCACCAGCGAGATGACGCCGGAGATCAGCAGCCAGCGCCGGCCCGGCCCCGGCGGCAATGTCCATGCGGCAGCGGTCTTGAAAATGCCGCCGAGCAGGAAGAAGAACGCCAGTACCAGCGTGAGCGTGACCACGCCCTGCAGCGGATAAGTGAGCAGCAGGCCGCCGGCAACGATGGCGAGAATGCCGAAGATCACGCTCAGAGCGATGCCGCCCGGCGGTCGATCGAAAGCCACGCGGATCAGTTCCAGCACGCCGACAATCAGCAGGAAGAAGCCGAACACCAGTTCAACGCCCAGCGTTGCCCACCACGGAAAGACCAGGGCCGCAATGCCGAGAATAATGGAGATGACGCCTATGGCAACCATGAAGCCGCTTCCGCGAGGCTTGTCAGTCACGACTTCGAGCTGATCATTTGTGTCCATGTCCGAATTCTCCTTAACGATCCTGGATAACCAGTCATTGGTGTCACCAACCCTACCAGATCCTCAGGATCTGCCGGGAAAACGCCGCCGGTTTCTGACCAAACGGCCGGGCATTGCGATGCATGTCGCCGTGGGCGCATGCAACAAGTATGCAGGGGTGCCTACACCAATGTCTCGATCGGGCGTAAAGATGCTTTGACGTGCGCCTTTTAAAATGATCTTCAATTCGAAATTCGATGAATTCCCATGCTACGAATACACAAGACCTTTATCACCACGCTCGTGATCACGCTGGCTGCCGGATGCGCGAGCACGCCGCCCGAGCCCACGCTTGCCGACGCAATGCGCGGTCATTCCGATGAAGCGCAGCAGGAGGCCGAGTTGAAGCGAGATCTGGCAAAGCGCTGGGAGCGCGGCAACAAGCTGGAAAACACCGGCGAGCGACGCGTCGAGCGCGCGCGTGAGCAGATCGAAGAGGCCGAGCAGACAATCGTGGACGCCCGCGCTGCGATCGAGCGAGGCAATGTCGAAATTGCCGAGGGTCGCGAACTGAAGGCCGAAAGCGAGCGCCGGTTCCGCGCACGCTTCCCCGAGGCGTCGCTGGAGCCCGCCGACCAGGGCTTGGGTCGCTGAGCGGTTGCGGGGCGGCCCCGCTCCTCAAGACGAAAACCCGGCTGGAGCAGCAGGGCGGCCGCCCCGCCGCCCTGCCTCAGTAGCGCTGCGCAATCCCGGCCTGCGGCATCCGGGCGAAATGACCTCCGACCAGCGGCGTCTCCCAGTCGAATTTTTGTTGTCTCATCACCCGCCGATAGAGACACTGGGCCCCGGATCAGGTCCGGGGCGACATGCTTGGAGATTCCACTTTCTTGTCGTCCCGGGCCTGATAAACGTCATCCCGGACTTGATCCGGGACGGGATCCAGCGCTTTATGCGCGAATTTTCCATTGGCTTGAGCACGGTATCAAGACATGACGCTAGTCAGTAAATGGCATTGATGTCGAAGATCACCGACAGCGCGAATCCGAGGCTCTGACAGGCAGCGGCAATCGCGCCCGGTGTATCCTGCGCACTTGAGTATCTATCCCTGCCTGGAACCATGAAGATAAACCGATTTGCCCTGCTGTGCGCCGCCTCGTGCGTGGCCGCCACGGCCGCAGCCCAGACACCCCAAGCGTTCGACGTTCAGGAGGCGCTGGACGCGTGCCGCGTGCTGGAAGACCGGTTGAAGCGGCTTGAGTGCTACGACGACCTCCCCGGCGCGAACGTGACCGGGCGAGACGACGGCGTTCCGACGGTGGCCGAGCCCGACCGCAAGCTGTTGACGGCCGCCGGCGGCGATACACCGGCGCGTCGTTCAAGGATGATGCGCGACTGGGAGCTCGACGATGTGACGCACGGCGGACTGCTGCGCGTGCGCACTTATCGCCCGGTTTACGCGCTGCCGGTGCGCTACACGACGACAAAGAACAACTTCCCGTCTTCCCCGGCGCCGGGGCGGACCGTGACCGAGTCCGACCAGCTGAACGAAGTCGAAGCCAAGTTCCAGATCAGCTTCAAGACCAAGGTTTTGGACGATCCGATATTCAACAACGGCGATGTCTGGTTCGGATTCACCCAGCAGTCGAGCTGGCAGGCCTACAACAACGAAGAATCGTCGCCGTTTCGGGAGAACAATTTCGAGCCCGAGATCTTCTCGACCTGGCGGACCGGGATCGACCTTCCGGGCGTTCGCTGGCAGTTCGTCGGGCTGGGCTTCGTCCACCAGTCGAACGGCCGCAACCAGCCGCGATCGCGCAGCTGGAACCGACTGTATGCCAATTTCGGTTTCGAGCGCGGCGACTGGCAGTTCTTCGTTCGTCCCTGGCTGCGGGTCGATCCGACCAACGACGACGACAACCCGGATATCGATAAATTCTTTGGCCACGGCGACCTGCACGTCAAGTGGCGCAAGAACAAGCACGACCTGGGCCTGACGGCCCGGTGGGCGGCCGGCCATGGTCGCGGCGCGTTGCGGTTCGATTGGCACTATCCGCTGGTCGGCGACCTGAAGGCCTATCTCCAGGTGTTCACCGGCTACGGCGAGACGCTGATCGACTACAACCACCGTCAGACCACCATCGGCCTGGGCGTATCGCTGGTCCAGTAGTCTCCGAACAGAGGATTTTGCACCTATGCCGCACGACCAGCCGGTCGTTCAAGTCGAGGCCGGAGACGGCCACCGTTTCGAACTGATCGAAGTGGCGCCACCCAAGGTGGCGCGCACGATGCTCTTGCTGCCGGGCATGGGCATCAGCGCCCGCCACTACATCGCCTTTGCAGAGTCTCTGGGCAAACACGGCACGCGGGTGTTCATCCACGAATGGCGCGGCAACGGCTCGTCCAGCCTGCGCGCCGGCAAGGGCCGGGATTGGGGCTATCGCGAGTTGATCGAGGTGGATCTGCAGGCCGCGCTGCGCGCGGTGACGGAGCGTGCGGAAACACGGGTCTGGCTGGGCGGCCACAGCCTGGGCGCGCAGCTGGGCTGCCTGGCCGCGGCCCGCCGGTCCGAACCCGCCGCCGGGCTGATATTGATCGCCGGCGGCGCGCCGTATGCCAAAGTCTTCAACTGGCGCATGCGGCTGACGCTGGCGATCGTGTATCGCGCTTTTCCGATGCTGTCGGGCCTGGTCGGCCATTTCCCCGGCAAGCGGATGGGCTTTGCCGGCACCGAAGCGCACGGCGTGATGGAAGACTGGGCCCGCACCGGCCGGACCGGACGCTACGACCTGGACACGCTGGATTTCGATGCCGAGGCAGCCCTCGGCCGTCTCGAGCTGCCGGTGCTGACGGTGCGCATGGAGGCCGACGGATGGGTGCCTCCGGCCTCGCTGGAATGGCTGCTGGCCAAGCTGCCCGGGTGCCGCATCGACCGTCGGCTCGTCACCACCGAAGCGCAGGATGCGCGCGCCGATCATTTCGGCTGGCTCGAGTCGCCCGCCGCCACCGCCGACGCGGTGGCGGCATGGATGGACCGGTTGTAATGACGGACAGATCGTAACGACAGACAGGTTGTGACGGACTGAATCCCGCAGGGCTCATCCCGGTTCGGCCGGGATGGCCGCAGCTTAAGGAACCTCTGAATAACTCGGCACGGGCGCGACCCTCGGCCGTAGCTATGCCTCTTGTCACTCCGATTGTCGTGACAATAGCACCACACAATCTGCGGCTTTTCCGACTGAAACGCGCTCCGCGCAGAGTTATTCAGAGGTTCCTTAAATCACCCGAAACGCATGCCTGTTTCAGGCCGCGTTCCGGCGGCCGGTCAAAGACCCGCCACTTCTTTGCCCTGCACCAGGCGGATATCGACCGGGATCCCGGCCTCTCCGGCACGCCCGAGGTCTTCGGAAAGGAATTCCGGCATCTGCCCATACTCTTCGAGGAACGCGCCGGTGGCGGGGTAGTCGCCGTCGCCCTGCAGCGTCAGCAGTCTGTTCGAAAGACTGTCGACCGCGCGCCCGAAGGCCTCGAAATCGATTGAATAGCGCCCGGTGTCCGCATTGCGCTCGAACGCACCCTGCTCCAGGAACCAGTTGAACGCCACCATGTTCGCCTTCCCATGAGCCGACGAGGCGCCGAAACGCACCGAGCGGAAGATGCCGGCCAGGAACGTCACGTGGTGATCGTGCAGGTCGCCGTCCCATTCGTCCATGTCGATCAGCTGACCGATCATGTGCAGCCCGAGGATGTCGGCCTTGCCTTCCTCTATGGCCGACTGGTGCTCGGCCAGCGCGTCACGTACCGACTGCTCGCCGTCGACGGTGAACTTGATGCCCAACCCGTGTGCGACTTCGTGGAACATCACGTTGGCGAAGAATGCGTCGAACGTGATGTGGCTTTGCTGTGCCTCGTCGATCAGCAGCTCCGAGATCGGGACGAGAATGTGATCGAACTTGGCGCGCATGGTGTTCTTCAGCTGCAGCCGCCGCGTGCCCTTTTCGAGCTGCACCTTCTCGTCGTTGGGCAGGTTGATGGCGATGGTCTTGGCACCTGCGTTGGCGTCTCCGGCGTAGTAGATCGCGTCGTAGGCGTTCAAGTCGGCGTCGGTGCCCGGGGTTTCGGCCTTGTACGCGCCGGGTACCGGCAGGCCCTGCTGCAGTGCGGGCAGCAGCGCGGCGAACCGCGCCAGACGCTCGGACCAGGCCTGGTCCTTGAGCAGCACGAAGGCCTCGAACGCGGTGCGGATGCCGAACAGCTGGTCCTCGTAACTCTCGATCGGCCCGTAGACCAGTTCGATGTCGTTGTCGCGCACGTCCATCCAGGCCATGTCGCTTTCGCGATAATCACCGGTCATCAGCGCGCGGGCAAGCAGGCGCAGATAGTCGGCGAAAGCTTCGCTTTCTGCCAGGTCGGCGGCCTCCAGCAGAAGGTCGGAGGCCTGCATCAATTGTTCGCGGAAAGCCGCACTGTAGGGCACCAGGAACAGGTCGCCCGATTCCAGCCGGCGCACCATGCTGTAGGGATTGCGCTTGTCGGGATTGTTCCAGGCCTCGAACTCCTCGCGCGTCATGTCCTCGGGATAGAACTGGGCGCCCGGCGGCTTCGCGACGTAGCCGGCCAGGAACGGCTGGTTGCCGTTCAGTCGGTCCCACGGCCCGTAGTTGAGCTCGACGAAGGCGCGCACTTCCGGGTCGTCGATGGACGACAGCAGCGGTGCCGGATCGCCGTACGACTGGCGCCAGAATAGGTCGTCCATGATCTTGCCGGCGTCTATCAGCAAGCCGATCATTTCACGCTGTCCTTCCGAAAGCCCGCCAAGGTCGGGGTTCAACTCGATCGGGTGGTATATCGAGAGCCGGTCTCGATCGATCAGCAGTTCGGGCGGCGGCGGCTCGGTCGCCTCGGGTGCTTCGAGATGCGCCTCGCCTGCATTGGCCTGGGTGTCCGATCCGGCGCTTCCGGCAGGCTGTTCGCCGCCGCAGCCGACAAGAAACGCGACGAGAAAAACGGATAGCATTCTGAGCATGGTCTTTTCACCTATGAGATAACTGTATGATTCTAAGCGATCCGGCCCGTCTCGCAACGGCGGTCCGGGCGACGGATTTGATCCGGAAGCCTGATCGAATCATAAACCGTGACGCACACCACAAAACGGGACCTCGACAATAAACATGCACGCGGCAACTATCGTTTTGATGATCCTGGCCGCCGGACTGGCGAGCCAGTGGGTCGCCTGGCTGCTCCGCCTGCCCGGTATCGTGATACTGATCGCCACCGGTCTGGTGCTGGGGCCGATCACCGGCGTGTTCGATCCGCAGACACCGTCCGAACAGCTCACCGAACTGATCGGACTGGGGGTTGCGATCATCCTGTTCGAAGGCGGCATGGAT
>DATFJJ010000051.1:0-2231 GCA_035269245.1 Wenzhouxiangellaceae bacterium
GTCGATCAGCTGGATGCGCTGGACCAGTGCAACATACCTGGTGTCGTCCGGCACCTTGTGGGTGCCCGGCTCGTAGAAAACAGTGGGTGCGTAGTGATCGTTGTCGATCACCAGGACCGAAAAATACCGTTGATCCGGAAACTCGGGAATCGTCACCGTGGCTCCGCCCTTCGTATCCACGACGGCACCGGCATAGAGCGTATCCCGGTTCATCCGCACTACTGGCTGCTGTTCCAGGGGCGTCGGCTCGGTAATGTAGTAGAAGGCGTTGATCCGGCCGCCGGCATTTTTCTGGAAGTCGGCGAAAGCGAGGTCGGTCTCTGCGCGGATGTAGTTTTCCGCAGTAACCTTCGCAGCCGGCGAGCTTGTGTCGGCAAGCAGCTCGACCTGGATATTTTCCTCGGCATCCTGCATGTACTGGAGAATGGCCTCCCTGCTTTGCGGGGCGTAAAGGCGGATCAGCACGGTCCATCCGTCCACCACGTCGATGTTGTTCGGCTGGCCGGGCGCATTGAAATGAAAGGTGTAGGTGCCGTCCTCGTTCGGCTCGGCCGTGCGGTGATTGAGCGCGAAGTTTTCCGTGACGATCCAGCCCGCACTGTCATAGGTCGTCACCGAGAAGAAACCGCCCTTGTCGAAGTTCAGCGGCGGAACCGGCAGGGTGATCCGCGATGCGGCGCCTGCCCTCGCTGCGCCGGTGGGCTGGATGGTGTTCAGGTACGCCGCGTCGCCGATCGGCAGCCCGAAGATCCCGACTGCGGAAGCGATCAGGAACGATTCCGGTTCGACCTCGTCGGCAGTGCCCATCGCCAGGTCCGGGCGCGAAATTTCATCCGCGCGCGCCTTGAGACGAGCCCGGGTTTCATCCAGGCTCTGCGTTTCGAAGCCCTTGGCCCGGTAGGCCATGGCCGAATTGGCAATGATCAGGACGCTGTCCTGATGTTGATGCGCTTCTGCATACCCCGCCTCGTCCAGTGAACGGACCCCGGTTCGCATGTTCAGAAAGAGGTGATTGCCCAACGCAGCATCATCCGGCGTGAAAGTCTTCCGCTCCCCGGGGTAGATCGAGGCGATCGTGTACTGGTTCTCATCGATGACCTGGATGACGGAGAACACGTCCCAGTCCGGATTAACCAGCGTGGCGCCCTGCGAGATGTCCACCACGGCGTGGCTGTACAGCACATCCCGGTTTTCCCGCACCACGAACTGGTTCTCGACGCTCGACATCTTCCGGGCATGCCTGAAGGTGTTGACCGGATGCTCCTTCGAGTGATTGACCATGTAGAGATCGGTCTCAGCGATGGTGAAGTTCCGCTCATCCACGAGAATCTCGCCGCTGGAATTGCGCTCGAATACATAAGCGGGTTCATGCTCCTGGGAGCAGGCCGTAGCGAGCAGCTGGACGAGAACGGCGAATGTGGCCACGGCAATCATCCGCGCCGAGGACTTGTAGGTCATGTGCTTCCTGCCTTGCTGTTTCAGGCGAATCTCGCCGGGCGAGTAGAACTCAGTCGTCCGACCGCCCAATGAACCTATAGACGACCGCGCCGAGCGCGCCGCCGATCAGCGGCGCTACCCAGAACAGCCACAGCTGTGCGGTAGCCCAGTCGCCGACGTACAGAGCGACGCCCGTACTGCGTGCGGGGTTCACCGAGGTATTGGTGACCGGGATGCTGATCAGGTGGATCAGGGTCAGGCACAGGCCGATGGCAATCGGCGCGAAGCCGGCCGGCGCGCGCTTGTCCGTCGCGCCCAGGATGACGACGATGAACATCATAGTCATCACGATCTCGCTGATCAGCGCCGCTTGCATCGAATAACCGCCCGGCGAGTGTTCGCCATAGCCATTCGAAGCGAACCCGCTGCTGACGTCGAAGCCGGCCTTGCCACTGGCGATCAGGTAAAGCACGCCGCCCGCCACGATGCCGCCGAGCACCTGCGCGACGATGTAGGGGACGAGGTCTTTCGCCGGGAACCGCCCGCCGGCCCACAGCCCGATCGAAACGGCCGGGTTGAGGTGACAGCCCGAGATGTGCCCGATCGCATAGGCCATGGTGAGGACTGTCAGGCCAAAGGCGAGCGACACCCCGAGGAGACCTATGCCGAGTTCAGGGAACGCTGCGGCGAGCACTGCGCTGCCACAACCCCCGAGAACGAGCCAGAACGTGCCGACAACCTCTGCCGCGTATTTTTTCATCAGCGTGCCCCAGGTTGTTTCCGCATGCCCTGCA
>DATFJJ010000052.1:0-2983 GCA_035269245.1 Wenzhouxiangellaceae bacterium
GGCGCTTTCTTTGAGCCGGGTCGGGGAGGTGCGCAAGAACGAGGAATATCATCACTTCCTGGCGCAGATCGCCGCGACGACCGGCGAGGCGACTACGCTGGGGGTCGATCCTGCGCTCTACGCGGACTGGTCTCTGCACGCGATCGCGATGCGGCACTACCGCATCGGCCTCGAAACGAGCGAAGTCAATGCCGTCTGGTTATTGAGGCCGGTAGACGCCGAGGCGCCGTTCGGATACCTGCCTACCGGCATCCGAAACGACGCCTGGAGGCTCTGGCGCCGCGGCGCAGAATGAGCGTTGCGGGAAGGGAGACTTAAGGCGCCGCCTCAGCGCTCCAGAATCGCGCTTACGCCCATGCCGCCGGCGGTGCAGACCGAGATCAGACCGCGACCCGAGCCTTTCTGCTCCAGCAGCTTCGCCAGTGTGGACACGATGCGCGCGCCGGTGGCCGCGAACGGGTGCCCAACGGCCAGCGAGCTGCCGTGGACGTTCATTTTTTCACGATCGATGCTGCCCAGTGCGGCATTCAGGCCGAGCCGGTCGCGGCAGTAATCGTCGGATTCCCAGGCCTTGAGCGTGCAAAGTACCTGGGCGGCGAAGGCCTCGTGGATCTCATAGAAGTCGAAGTCCTGCAACGAAAGGTCGGCGCGCCGCAGCATTTCGGCGACGGCGACTGTCGGCGCCATCAGCAGGCCTTCGTCGGATTCGACGAAATCGACCGCCGCGGTCCGGCTGTGGGTCAGCCAGGCCTGCACCGGGAGATCGTGCTTCCTGGCGTATTCCTCGGAGGTCAGCAGAACCGCGGCCGCGCCGTCGGTAAGCGCGGTCGAGTTGCCGGCGGTCAGCGTGCCCTCGCTGGAGCGGTCGAACACCGGCTTGAGCTTGCCCAGTTGCTTGAGATCGCTGTCGGGTCGGATGTTGTTGTCGCGCACCACGCCCGCGTGGTCGACAACCAGGTCGTCGAAGAAACCTTCGTCCCATGCCCGGGCGGCGTTGTGATGGCTGGCCAGCGTGAGTTCGTCCTGCTCGCGGCGGGCAATCTGCCATTCCCTGGCCATGCGTTCGCAGTGCTGGCCCATGGAAAGGCCGGTGCGCGGCTCGCCGTTGGCCGGCGGCTGCGGCGCGAGTTCGCCCGGTGAAAAGCCCTTGAATGCGGCGAGCTTTTCCTTGAACGATCGGGCGCGGCCGAGTTTGACCAGGCGTTGCGCAAAACGACGCTGGAAAACGATGGGTGGATCACTGGTGGTGTCGGTGCCGCCGACGATGGCGCAGTCGATGGCGCCGGTTGCAATCTCGGCGCCGGCCAGCATCGCCGCCTGCAGGCTCGTTCCGCAAGCCTGCTGCAGCGTAACGCCGGGCGTGAGCGGCGACAGCGATGTCGAGAGCACGGCCTCTCGGGCCAGGTTCCAGTCCTTGGAATGCACCGTCACGGCCCCGGCGATGACCTTGTCCAGCTGCTTGCCGGAGAGATCGTATTTGTCGACCACGCCCTGGATGGCGCGGGTGAGCATGTCCTTGTTGGTTTCGTCGGCATACAGCGAGTTGGAGCGACAGAACGGGATACGGCTGCCGCCGACGACTGCGATGCGCTTGAGTGAACCTTCGGTCATGTGTCGAATCCTTTCGCGAATGTTGAGTTCGTGGCTTTGCGTTCCGGGCTATTCGGACTTGCCCGCGTCGTCATCCGACGGCTTGCCTGTTTCTTCCGCGCTTGCCGATGTCTTCTTGCTGCCGGTTTTCCTGCTGCCGGCTTTCTTGCGGCTGGTCGATGTCTTCTTTTTCGTGCCCGTCGATTTCTTCTTCGAAGCGGATTTCTTCGAGGTCTTCTTGCCCGAATCGCTGTCGTTCGAGCTGCTCTTGTCCGAACTGCTGAGGGGCGAGGCTCGACCGGGTTTTGCGTCGCTTGCGCGGTCGAGCAGTGAGTCGTCGGCGGAAGCTTCCACATCGCTGTTTTCGATATAGTGGATCGGGCCGCCGCGAAACGGCGCAAAGCCGGTGCCGAAGATCATGCCGGCATCCAGCAGGTCCTTGTTCTCGACCACATCATCGCGCAAACAGGCCAGGCATTCGTCGAGGTAAGGCTGGATCAGGTCGCTGGCAAGTTTTTCGAGGTCGTGGCCCTTGTGAGCATCGTCGTCGCGCACCGGCTTGCCATTTTCCCATTTATAAAAGCCTTCGCCGGTCTTCTTGCCCTTCTTGCCGGACTCGACCATCGATTCCAGCACCTTGCGGTCCTCGCCGGCGGCCTCGCCCAACAGCGTGTCGATGACGCTGAGCCCCACGTCCAGACCCACCGTGTCGACCAGCTCGACGGGGCCCATCGGCATGCCGAACTGCACCGCGGCCTTGTCCAGTGCTTCCTTGGGAATGCCGTCGCGGTGCATGGTCATGGCTTTGTACATGTACGGCACCAACACACGGTTGACCAGGAAGCCGGGCGTCGAAGTGACCGGAACCGCGTATTTGCCGATCTGGGTTGCGAAGCTCGATCCGTCCTTGACCCGGTCGGTATCGGTGTTGGTGTCGTGAACAACCTCGACCAGCGGCATCTTGGCCACCGGATTGAAGAAGTGCAGACCGATCAGCCGGTTCGGATCGTCGAACACATCGGACAACTCGCCCAGAGGAATCGCCGAGGTGTTGGTGGCCACCACTGCGTGATCGGAAAGTTTGTCCTTCAGATTCTCGAACAATTCGCGCTTGGCATCGCGGTTTTCGAAAATGGCTTCGATGACCACATCGGCGCGCTGGACGCCTTCTCCCTCGACGTCCGCGCGCAACCGCGACTTGGCCGCCGCGACCGCGGTGGACTTCTTCAGCTTTTTCTTGAACAGGCTTGCCGCGCGCTTGAGGGCCGGTTCGACGTATTTCATCTCGCGATCCTGCAGCGTCACCTCGAGCCCCTTGAGCGCACACCAGGCAGCAATGTCGCCGCCCATCACACCGGCGCCGATCACGTGCACCCGTCGGGCCTTGAAGTCG
>DATFJJ010000053.1:0-3897 GCA_035269245.1 Wenzhouxiangellaceae bacterium
ACATTCTGGTCGTGGTGTTGATCGGCATCGGACTGGTCTTCACCATCGGCTCGAAGTTCGTGCAGATCCGGCATTTCGGCGAGATGTTCCGGGTCCTGAGGCAGGCATTCCACCACCAGCCCGGCCACGTCAGTTCCTTCCAGGCCCTCGCCCTCAGCGTGGCCGGCCGCGTCGGTGCCGGCAACATCGCCGGGGTGGCGGTCGCCATCACGCTGGGCGGTCCCGGCGCGATCTTCTGGATGTGGGTCATCGGCCTGATCGGGATGTCGACCAGCTTCTTCGAATGCACGCTGGCCCAAGTATTCAAGAACAACGAACCGGATGGTACGTATCGCGGCGGCCCTGCCTATTACATGGTGCGGGGCACGAAGAAGCGCTGGCTGGCAGCGGTCTATTCGGTACTCCTGCTGCTCACCTTCGGCATGGCATTCGTCGGGCTGCAGTCATTCACCGCGGCCTCGTCGCTCGAAGACGCGTTCGGCATTCCGGCATTCTGGACCGGAATCGCGCTGACCGCCGTGGTCGGCGTGGCGATCTTCGGCGGTGTCAAGCGCATCGCCAGCGTCACCGAGATCATCGTGCCGGTCATGGCGGTGTCCTACATTGTCATTGCCGTGGTCGTCGTGCTGCTCAACCTCGATCGCGTGCCCGGCGCGCTGGCCATCATCTTCAAGGGCGCGTTCGGCCTCGACGAAGCAATTGGCGGCGGCATCGGTGCGGCCATCATGATGGGGGCGCGTCGCGGCCTGTTCTCCAACGAAGCCGGATTGGGCAGCGGCCCGAACGTGGCGGCCGTGGCGTGGGTGCCGCACCCGGTCAACCAGGGCATCGTTCAGATGCTCAGCGTGTTCATCGACACCGCCATCATCTGCTCGTCGACCGCGTTCATCATCATCATGTCCGACGTATACATCGTGGATGGCGCCAACGCGGTCGACGGCGTGGTCATGACGCAAGCCGCACTGCAGGACCATGTCGGCGCATGGGGCCGTGGATTCGTCTCGGTGGCGCTGATGCTCTTCGCATTCAGCTCCATCCTCTACAACTACTATCTCGGCGAAAACAGCCTGAACTACTTCAGCGAAGAGAACAAGCACCTGTTCAACGGCTTCCGCGCAGTGGTCCTGGCGCTCATCCTGTGGGGTTCGGTGCAGGATCTGACCACGGTATTCGCGTTCGCCGACCTGACCATGGCGCTGGTGGCGCTGGCCAACATCACCGCGCTGGTGATTCTCGTGCCGGTGGGCATGCGCGTGATGCGCGACTACGAGCAACAGCGCCGCGCCGGCAGAACGCCGGTCTTCAACCCCGATGACTTCCCGGATCTCGATATCGATCGCGACGCCTGGCGCGACGCTGCCGATTCGGTGACCGAAAATAGATCTCAGACGCCCGCCCGGTAAACATTGAGACGGTTTCTACATGTTGCGGCGGTACTCGCCGCCGACCTCGTAAAGCGCGTGGGAAATCTGTCCCAGGGAGTGGTACTTGACCGCCTCGATCAGCGCCTCGAAGGTGTTGGCTCGATCACGAGCGCGTGACTGGAGCTGATCCAGCACGTTGGGCCCCAGCGGGTTTCGCGCGGCCTGGAAGCGGCGCAGGTGCTTGATCTGGTGGTTCTTTTCAGACTCAGTCGAACGGATAAGCTCGACCTCCGGCAGGTCTTCCTCTTCGCCCTTGTTCGGCTTGAAGGTGTTGACGCCGATGATCGGCAGGCTGCCGTCGTGCTTCTTCGACTCGTAGTACATCGACTCTTCCTGGATCTTGCCGCGCTGGTACATCGAATCCATCGCACCCAGCACGCCGCCGCGCTCGGAAAGCGCCTCGAATTCCTGGTAGACGGCCTCTTCGACCATGTCGGTGAGGTACTCGATGATGAAGCTGCCCGACCAGGGGTTTTCGCACATGTTCAAGCCAAGCTCGCGCGCGATGATCAGCTGGATCGCCACCGCCCTTCGTACCGATTCCTCTGTGGGCGTGGTAATGGCCTCGTCGTAGGCGTTGGTGTGCAGACTGTTGCAGTTGTCGAACAGTGCATACAGCGCCTGCAGCGTGGTACGGATGTCGTTGAACTGGATTTCCTGCGCGTGCAGCGAGCGGCCCGAAGTCTGGATATGGTACTTGAGCATCTGCGAGCGCTTGTTGGCGCCGTAGCGTTCGCGCATCGCGCGCGCCCATATCCGCCGGGCGACCCGGCCGATGACCGCGTATTCGGGATCCATGCCGTTGGAAAAGAAGAAAGACAGGTTGGGCGCGAACTTGTCGATATCCATGCCGCGCGACAGGTAGTACTCGACGATGGTGAAACCATTCGACAACGTGAAGGCCAGCTGGCTGATGGGGTTGGCGCCCGCTTCGGCGATGTGGTAGCCGGAAATCGACACCGAGTAGAAGTTGCGAACCTGGTGCTCGGTGAAATACTGCTGGATGTCGCCCATCATGTGCAGCGCGAACTCGGTCGAGAAGATGCAGGTGTTCTGCGCCTGGTCCTCCTTGAGAATGTCCGCCTGCACCGTGCCGCGCACGCTCGAAAGCGTCTCGGCCTTGATCTTTTCATAGGTTTCGCGATCCAGCAGTTCGTCGCCGGTGATGCCGAGCATTTTCAATCCCAGCCCGTCGTTGCCGGCGGGTAGATCGCCCTCGTATTTCGGCGGTCGCTTGTTATCGCTGTTGTCGTCGCCATCGCCCGGGAAACGCTCGGCCTTGAGCTTGTCGATTTCATCCAGCCTGCCCTGCTCGGCCAGGTACTTTTCGACCTGCTGGTCGATGGCGGTGTTCATGAACATCGCCAGTATCATCGGCGCCGGACCATTGATGGTCATCGACACCGAAGTGGTCGGCGCGCACAGGTCGAAGCCCGAGTAAAGCTTCTTCATGTCGTCTAGGGTTGCAATGGACACGCCCGAATTGCCGACCTTGCCGTAGATGTCGGGCCGTTCGTCCGGGTCCTCGCCGTAGAGCGTCACCGAATCAAAGGCCGTCGACAGCCGCGCGACGTCCTGACCGTGCGACAGATAGTGGAAGCGCCGGTTGGTGCGCTCCGGTGTTCCTTCACCGGCGAACATCCGGGTCGGATCCTCGCCGGCCCGGCGATACGGATAAACGCCGCCGGTGTAAGGGTATTCGCCGGGCAGGTTTTCCTTGCCCAGATAATTGAGGCGATCGCCCCAGTCGCGGTATTTCGCGGCAGCAATCTTGGGGATCGGGTTTCCGGACAACGACCGGCGGTAATTGTCGCCACTGATTGCCTTGCCGCGAACGGTATAGCTGTAGGTATCTGCGGTGATCCCCTCCAGCTTCTCCGGCCAGCTGCGCAGCAGCGACAGGCTCTCGGCATCCAATGCGTCAAGTTTGTCGTTATAGGCCTGGCGCAGCTGAGCAAGAGCCGCGGCCATGGCCTGCGGCAGGTCATCGGTGTTTTCGGGGTTTTCAAAACGCACCAGCTCGTCCGGCAGCGCCGGGTCCTCGAGCTCTGACAGCGCGCTGTACAGGCTCTGTGCGCTCGAGGCGGCTTCTGCCTGGGTTTCGATACGCTGGTTTACCGCGCGACCCTGCTCTGCGATTTCGGCCAGGTAGCGCTGGCGGTTGCCCGGGATCAGGGCGGTGGCGCGGGGTTCTTTCGTCGCAGTCTCGATGGCCGGCGACCAGATGCTCTCGTCCAATTCGAGCTTTTCACGCATAAGCCGGCACAAATTGACGAACATCCAGGTCACGCCCGGGTCGTTGAACTGGCTGGCGATGGTCGGGTAGACCGGCACCTGCTCGTCGTCAAGATCGAACTTGAGGCGGTTGCGCTTCCACTGCTTCCTGATATCGCGCAGCGCATCTTCGGCGCCGCGCTTTTCGTACTTGTTCAGGATGACCATCTCCGCGTAGTCGATCATGTCGATCTTTTCG
>DATFJJ010000054.1:0-9207 GCA_035269245.1 Wenzhouxiangellaceae bacterium
TAGACTATCCCGACGCGTCGAAGCGAAGCCGCGGCTTGCGGCACCCCGCCCGACGTCGATTTTCCAGTCACGGAACATCCAGCAACGGGAAGCGCCCCTTGGCAGAACCTCGCATTACACAACTGACGCCGGTCCGACAGCCGCCCAATTCGATGGAGGCCGAGCAGAGCCTGCTGGGCGCGCTCATGCTCTCCGAGCATGCCTGGGACAAGGTGGCCGACCGTCTTTCCGAGGGCGACTTCTATCGCGAAACCCATCGCCTGATGTTTCGGGCCATCGGCGAGTTGCAACAGGCCCATCAACCGAGCGACGCGGTCACCGTCGCCGACTGGTTCGCGCGTAACAACCTGCTGGACCGGGTCGAGGGCGGTGCTTACGTCACCATGCTGGCCAACGAAACGCCGGGTACGGCCAATATTCTCGGTTATGCCGAGATCGTCCGCGAGAAATCGATCCTGCGCCAGCTTATCGAGATTGGAACGGAAGTCTCCGACTCGGCGCTGAATCCGTCGGGCATCTCGAGCAAGGAACTGCTGGAAGCAGCAGAGCAGAAGATGTATGCGATCGCCGAGCAGGGCATGCGCGCCGGTAACAGCTACCAGCATGTCAAGGACGTGATGTCGCGTGCCCTGGATCGCCTGAACGAACTGCAGGACAACGCCGGCGATATCACCGGGGTGCCTTCGGGCTTCGTCGAGCTGGACAACCGTACTGCCGGTCTGCAACCTACCGATCTCATCATCGTCGCCGGCCGGCCGGCGATGGGCAAGACCAGTTTTGCGATGAACATGGCGGCCAGCGCGGCGATCAAGGCCAAGGTGCCGGTCGCAGTTTTCTCGATGGAGATGTCGGACCTGCAGCTGGTGCTTCGCCTGTTTTCGTCCTGGGGCCGAATCAACCAGAACAAGCTAAGGACCGGCAAGCTGGAAGCGGCCGACTACGCCAATCTGCAGTCGGCGATGAACGTGCTCAAGAAGGCGGACATCTACATTGACGAGACCCCGGCGCTTTCGCCCACTGAATTGCGCGCCCGGGCTCGCCGGATGAAGCGCGAGCACGACATCGGCATGATCGTGATCGACTACCTCCAGCTGATGCAGGTGCCCGGCAACAAGGAAAACCGTGCTACCCAGATCGGGGAGATCTCGCGCGGTCTCAAGGCGCTGGCCAAGGAACTCAAGGTGCCGGTCATCGCGCTTTCCCAGCTCAACCGCGCGCTGGAGCAGCGGCCCAACAAGCGACCTGTAATGGCTGATCTGCGCGAATCGGGGTCTATCGAGCAGGATGCCGACATGATCCTTTTCATCTATCGCGACGAGGTTTACAACGACGATTCCCCGGACAAGGGCAAGGCCGAAATCATCATCGGCAAGCACCGCAACGGCGCAACCGGTGATTTCATGCTCCACTTCGAAGGCGAATACCTGCGTTTCCGCGATTACGTCGAGGACCGCTACGGTATCGACGACCACGCGTGACATTCGCCAGGCCCGGGCTTGGCGAAACGACCAAATGACGAACCGACAAAGCGACGAACGCCAATGAAAACCAGAACCGAATCCGACAGCATGGGCGAGCTGGAAGTGCCCGCCGAAGCACTGTGGGGCGCCCAGACCCAACGAGCGGTGAACAACTTCCCGATCTCCGGTCGGCCCATGCCCGAGGCTTTCATACGGTCTTTGGGCCGGGTGAAACTGGCCTGCGCGCGCGCCAACCACTCGCTGGGGCTGATGGACGCCGAGCACGCAAACGCGATCATCGATGCGGCCGAGAAGGTGATTGCGGGCGAAGTCGGCGACCATTTTCCGATCGACGTCTACCAGACCGGATCGGGTACCAGCACCAACATGAACGCCAACGAGGTGATCGCGCACCTGGCGGCCAGGGGCGGCCACGACAAGATCCATCCGAACGATCACGTCAACATGTCGCAGAGTTCCAACGACGTGATCCCGACCACCATCCAGGTCTCGGGCTGTCTGGGCGTGCAGGACGACCTGCTGCCGGCGCTTGAATATCTCGAGAAGTCCATCCGCGAAAAGGGTGAAGAGCTCAACGAGACCGTCAAGACCGGCCGCACCCATTTGATGGACGCGATGCCGGTGACCTTCGGCCAGGAGCTGGGCGCCTGGGCCAGCCAGATCGCCTCGTGCCGCGCGCGCTTGTCTTCTGCCCTTGAACGGCTGAAGAAGCTGCCGCAGGGCGGCACCGCGGTCGGCACGGGCATCAACGCGCCGGCCGAGTTCGGCGCCGAAGTGGTGCGGCATCTTTCGGCATTGACCGGATTTTCGTTCGAATCCGTCGACGACAAGTTCGAGGGCATCGCGGCGCAGGATGGCGCGGTTGAGCTTTCCGGCCAGATGAAGACCCTGGCGGCGGTGTTGATGAAGATCGCCAACGACCTTCGCTGGATGAACTCAGGCCCCTTGGCGGGCCTGGGCGAAATCGAGCTCGAAGCGCTTCAGCCCGGCAGTTCCATCATGCCCGGCAAGGTCAACCCCGTGATTCCCGAGGCCACCTGCATGGTTGCCGCGCGGGTGATCGGCAACGATGCGACGATCACTATCGGTGGACAGTCGGGCAACTTCCAGCTCAACGTCATGCTGCCGCTCATCGGTGCGACCATGCTCGAGAGCATTCAGTTGCTGACCAACATCAGCCGCCTGCTCGCCGACAAGGCGATTGCAACCTTCACCGTCCGCGAAGACAACATCAAGTCTGCCCTGGATCGCAATCCGATCCTGGTCACCGCGCTCAACCGGGTGATCGGATACGAGAAGGGCGCGGCGACGGCCAAGCAGGCCTACAAGGAAGGCCGTCCGATCATCGACGTTGCAATGGAGACCACCGGCATGAGCCGCGACGAACTGGAAAAACTGCTGGACCCGCTGGCGCTGGCGCGCGGCGGCGTCCAGGATTAGTCGACATGACGATTGTGCTTCCCGCGGGCAAGGGACTGCAGGAGACGTTTGCGCCGCGCAACGCGTGCTTCGGCTGCGGCCCGGCCAACGAAAAAGGTCTTCGTATCCGTTCCATTCCCGAAGGTGACCACGTGGTCTGCCACTGGACCCCGGAGCCGCACCACGAAGCGTTTCCCGGCGTGCTCAACGGCGGCATCATCGGTGCCATTCTCGATTGCCACTGCAACTGGACCGCCGCCTGGCACCTGATGACCACGCGCGGAATGGACACACCGCCGTGCACGGTAACGATGGAATTCACCGTCAAGCTCCGTCGCCCGACGCCGTCGGACACCGAGCTCAAGCTGATTGCCCGGCCGCTGCAAGTCGACGGCGAGGTCGTCACGGTCGAGTCCGAACTATATGCAAATGACAAGCTGTGCGACCTGTGTACCGGCAGGTTCGTCGCGGTCAAGCCGGGTCATCCCGCTTACCACCGCTGGTAGGCATGAATCAGTCGCGATCGAATGACTGGCGCCGGCTTATCGACACTCAGATTGCCGAGCTGACTGAGCTGAGCGAACAATCCCGCGAATCCCAGGCCCCGGTTGAACTGGACCAGACGCGGCAGGGCCGGCTCTCGCGCATGGACGCCATGCAGGGACAGGCCATGGCGCGGGCCACCGAGGCAAGACGCCGCCGCCAGATCGGCGCGCTCAAGGCGGCCCTGGCACGGATCGAGAACGACGAATTCGGCGAATGTCTCGAATGTGGCGAGCCCATCCCCGAGGCGCGGCTGAAATCGAATCCCGCCATTACGATGTGCATCGATTGTGCCAGCGAGCGGGAACGCCGCTAGGTTCCTTGGGGTAGGATGGGGCGCGCAGTAAGGAGATCAAAATGAATTTCTTGAGGTTGCTTCCAGTCATTGTCAGCTTCGTGCTGCTCACAGCACACTTTTACCGCGCCGAGTTGCCAGTGCTGGCTGCTGTTTGCGCATTCTTTCCGCTGGTGCTTTTCCTGCAAAAGCCCTGGGTGCCGCAGTTGTTCCAGGGGGTTCTCATTGTCGGCGCACTGGAATGGCTGCGTACGCTCTACATGCTGGCCGCGATGCGGATTGGATTCGACCAGCCCTGGGGGCGGCTCGCACTCATTATCGGCGCGGTGGCGCTGCTCACCGCGCTGTCCGGGCTGGTCTTCAACAGCCGATCCTTGCGGGTGCGCTATCGGCGGCTCCGAATCGGCGGATCCGGTCAGCCCGAGCGGCCATGAGATGGTGCGTTCCTGATCAGTCGCTTTCTCGCGGAACCAGGTATTTCATGTAGGTATCGGGATCGGGACGGAGGCGATAGTTACTGGCGCATTCGATGAACCGGATGATGCCCGTCTCGTCGACCACGATAACCGTCGGCAACGCGGCATCGGCGGGATAACCCAGCGCCTCGAGCCCGGCGGGTGTCGCGCCGGGAGCGTAGATGCCCAGCTGTTTGGCCACCCGGTTGTCCGGGTCGCGCAGGAACTTCGCCGGAATAGAGAATTTTTGCGCAATCTCGCGCGTGTGCTTCTGCGACTGGCTGCTGATAAACCATACCCTGGCGTTGTACCGTGCCACCTTGCGCCAGGCCGCGGCCAGTTCCTGGATCTGCGCCGTGCACAGCGGGCACCAGTTGCCCCGGTAGAACAGGAGCACTGCGTTGTGGTCGCGCAGCGAAATCGTGGAAACTTCCTCGCCATCTGCGTCAACGAGAGAGAAGCCGGGCAATGGCTCACCCGGCACCGGCGCGCCGACCGGCACCGGCTGGCGCGAATACCAGGTGACGTAGGCCAGCCAGCCGGCCAGGGCCACTACTGCGCCGATGAGCCAGGGCTGGAGGTCGTCGCCATATCTATAGACCGCCATCATCGTCACTACCGCGCCCAGGCCGGACAACACCGAGACGATGACCGGGTGCGCTTCCGTGCGGGCGGGGCGCGCACCGGCAAGCCACGTGAAGAATGTCAACGGCGCGATGGCGGCAAGCAACATGCCGGCGGGCGCCGTCCATGGCATCGGTCGGGTCAGGCCGTACAGCGCCGTCACGACGAGCGCTGCCAGAACCACGAGATAAAGAGATATGAACCAGCGTTTCATGTCGATTCCTCTGTGCCGGCTTGTTACGCCAGGATTGTTTGAATATTGTCGCTGACGCCGGCTACGACCTGGTGCGGGTGATTCGATCGGCGATTCAATTAGCGATTCAATTGGACAGCCGCCGTTGTGCCTTGCCGAGGCCCTGAGCGTGTCGCGCGATATCGGCCCACGGATCTTTGCGCTGCGCAAGTCGCCGGAAGATATTGCCGATTCGATATTTTTGGGGTGTCAGACTACTTTCGCCCACCTCGTCCCATTCCAGCGGCGTGGCGATCGGCGCGCCCGCCCGTGCCCGAACCGCGTACGGCGCGACAGACGTCTGGCCGTAGGCATTGCGAAGATCGTCGAGAAATACCCGGTTCCCGCGCTTGGCCTTGCGTTGCTCGACGGTCATCAGGTCGGGATGCTGTTCGCCCAAAGTGCGACAGACGCGGTGGCTGAATTTCCGGACCTCGTCGAAATCGGCTTCGCGGTTCAGCGGCACCACGACGTGCAGCCCGCGGGAGCCGGTGGTCTGAACGAAAGAGGTCAGCTTCAGATCATCCAGCAGTTTCCGAAGATGCCGCGCGGTGTTCCGGACCTTGTCGAAATCGTCGTCCGACGGGTCCAGGTCGAAGATCATGCGGTCCGGATGCTCGGGTCGGTCGACGCGGGAAAGCGCAAGGTGCGGCGTGATGCACGCCTGGTTGGCGAGATAGACCAGGGTTGCGGCGTTGTTGGCTACCACGTGCGTCACTTCGCCGTCCTTCTTGGGCAACGTTTCGCGGTCGATCCAGTCCGGAAAGTAATCGGAGATGTTTTTCTGGAAGAAGTCGCCCTCGTCGATACCGTCCGGGTACCGGTGCATGCTCAGCGCGCGGTCGCGATAGTGGCGCAGCGCCACCGCGGAAATCTTGCGGTAGTAATCGGCCATGTCGAGCTTGGTGATGCCGTCATCGGGGAACAGGACCTTGTCGGGATGGCTTATCTCGACTTCGCGACCATCGGCCTCGATCGTTCGCTTTTCGTCTCGTTCAGCCATCATCGGACTCCCCGCCGGATTCGCGAACCACGTCGTGGGGATCCTTGTCCCGACGAAGGCCCAGGAATCGCGGATGGCGAAGCTTGCCGTCGTCGGTCCATTCCGTAAATCCGAACTCGCCGACGAAGTGCGGTTCGACCCACGTCACGCCCTTGTCGCCGGGCTCGTCGACGAACGGACACTCGTCGACGGCGTGTTCGTCGAGTCGGGAGCGGAATTCGACGAGAAACTCGTCGTCGTAGCCGGTGCCGACTTTACCGGCGTAGCGCAACCCGCCGTCGTCTTCGCGCTTGTCATCGTAATAACCGACCAGGAGGGCGCCGAACCCCTTGCGCTCGCCTTCCGGCTCGGTGTAGCCGGCGATGACCAGTTCCTGACCGTGCTCGCATTTGAACTTCAGCCAGTCGCGTGATCGACTGTGGTGGTAAGGCGAGTCGGCCCGTTTGGCGATGACGCCCTCCCAGCCCTTGGTGCAGGCCTCTTCAAAATACGCTTCGCCGTCTTCGTTTCTGTGCGGCGTGAAGTGCAGCGGCTTGTCGAAGTCGATGATCCGCCGGAGCAGTCGCTTGCGCGTTCTGAGCGGCAGGGCGTCGATATCGTGGCCGTCTGCATGCAGCAGATCGAAGACATAGAAGTGAATCGCGACATCGGATTCGCGGGCCTCGTCCGGGTCGGTGATCTTCATCCGCTGCTGCAAGCGCGAGAAGCTGCTGATGCCGTCCTTGAACGCGACCGTTTCGCCGTCGACGACGAAGTCCGTGCACGATTGACGGCGGCAGGCCTCTACCAGCTCCGGGTAGGTGTCGTTGGCCTGCTTGCGGTTGCGGGTCAGCAGTCGAACCTCATCGCCATTGCGAAACAACAGCAACCGCTCGCCGTCGAGCTTGCGCTCGTAGATCCAGTCAGGATCGGAGAAGCGCTTGTCGGTCAGCGTGGCCAGCATCGGTGACATCCATTCCGGGTGATCGCTCTCCTTCAGGGCGTCGCGTTCCTCGCTTGTCAATGCATCTCGCCAGTCGCTCATCCGTCTTTCCCGCCTTCCTCGTCGGCGATCTGTTTCATGGTGCGGTCGCTTTCGACTGATTTCTTTTCCGTGGAGACCGGATTTCGTCGCGCATCGGCGTGTTCATCATCCATCTTTATCAGCAGCCAGCGCGCATCGTCGCCGGAGCCGGTGCGGTGCAGCGCATATCCACCCTGCAGCTTTTCACCGTCCAGCTCGATCAGTGCATGGCCGGCTTCTATCGCCTTTTCGATCGGCTGGACTTCATCGTCCTTTTCGGTGATGTTTTCATAGGTGCCGCGGTCCCAGATCATCACGGTGCCGCCGCCGTACTCGTCTTCGGGAATCACGCCTTCGAAATCCGCGTATTCCAGCGGGTGGTCCTCGGTGGGGATAGCCAGGCGTTTTTCGCCGGGGTCGGTGGATGGGCCCTTCGGCACGGCCCAGGACTTGAGAACGCCGCCGACCTCGATCCGGAAGTCGTAGTGCAGGGTCGAAGCATCGTGCTTCTGTATCACGAAGCATGGCGGTTTCGAGGACTTGTGGTTGGACGAGCCGCGTGGCTCCCCGGTCTTGTCGAAGTTTCTCTTCGAACGATAGTCTTTGGTCGACATGGATCACCGCGTCTGCAATGTTCCTGACTTCAGCTTACCAGAGCCCGGCAAGATAAGGAGGCTTGCATATTCGATCGCTGTCGATTAGCCGGGAGGCGCCACGCCACTTCGGCGAACTCCGGAAGAGTTTCCGGACGCGATTCAGGGTGTGGCGGCCGATCCCGCAGGTTCATGCCACTCCAGCGGATCGACGCGGAAGCATTTCTTCATCTCGGCGTAGAGCTCGGGGTGGCGTTTCTTGAGCTGATGGGGCTTTTCGTAGAAGGTCTCGACGAGCACGGCAAAGAACTCCTCAGGGGCGCTGGCGCCGTAGTGGTCCATGACCGTGCGCGCCCGCCGCCCCGCCTGGGCCTGCAGCTGCTTGTATTCACGCCGCATCACGCGCGCCCAGCTGGTGTACTGCGAGCGTTGTTCCAGAATGGGTGCGCCGTCGACCCGGCCGTCGGCGTCGTCGAGCTTGTGCGCGAACTCGTGCAGCACCACATTGTGACCGTCCTTGATATCGCGCGTGCCGTGCAGCACAGCATCCCAGGCGAGTACCAGCGGGCCGCGGTGCCAGGATTCGCCCAGCCGGGCCTGCCGGCCGATGCTTTGGACCACGCCGTCGTAGGTGGTGTGCTGTGCCACGAAGGTGCTGGGGTACAGGTAGATCGAGGTGAAGTTGGAATAATGGTCGTTGGAGCGGTTGAGCAGCAGCACGCAGGCGTTGCCGGCTACCGTAAGGCGCATCTCGTCGTCGACTTCCAGTCCGTCGAAGCCGTAGAAGCGCTTGTCGTGCAGGAACAGTTGTACATGCCCATGCAATTCCTGTTTCAGCGCATCGGGCAGGCGAGCGTAAAGCGGCACGTTGCGCACCAGGATCTCGCGCCATTCATCCGGCAGGGAGCGGGCCGAAATCGCCCGGCGCCGACGCCGGCGAAACAGGCGATAGCCGAACCAGGCCAGCGGGATCAGGGCAAACAACGCAAGCAATTCCATCGACACAGGTTAACCCGGAAGCCGGGAAGCCGGGAAGTCGGAAGTCGGAAGTCGGAAGGTTAAAAGACGGGTTCCGGTTTCGGGTTTCCGGTTTCCGGAAAGGCAAGGGCGGAGACAAAGTCGAACGCCGGAAATTGGAAAGGAAGACCGGAGATTGTCCTGTTTTTTGACTACCGACCACCGTCCACCGTTTTACCGGAACCCCGAACCCGGAAACCCGAAACCGTCGCCCTTCACCCTTCACCCTTCACCCGAACAACCCATGCACGAACCAGCCCTCGCGCGGCTTGTATTCGCGGAACACCCAGAGCCGATTGCCGTGGCGGTCGTGGGCGGTCCAGTAGTCGCGGCGGCAGTCCTGGCCGTCCCACCATCCAGCCTCGATGCGTTCCGGACCGTCGATCAGGCGCAGCTCGTCGGCCCGGCAGGGTCGTGGTTCCGGTAGCAGCCAGTTGGGCCTGGGCGGAGTGTCGGCGCTGGTGTCGGTGGTGCCCGGCGCGGTCCATTTCCAGGCCTTTTCCGGACGGTGATCGGGGCAGGGCGCGATGCCGCACAGGCCG